>JBAXRL010000068.1:0-10650 GCA_037131205.1 Actinomycetes bacterium
CCTCCGCCTTGTAGATGCCGTTCATGAGCTCCATGCGCTTGTTGAACCAGCCGATGCCCATGCGCGGCATGCCGACCCAGTAGACGCGGCTCACGCCCCGCTTGAGGTAGATGTCCATCACATCGCCCACCCGCCCCGAGTACATCGCCTTCCACGAGCCGGTGCCGAAGTTGGCCTGCTTGCCGTTGATCTTGACGTCTTGCCCATCGTTGGCCCCGAACATGAGCGCCACCGCGTCGAAGGGCGTCTTGCGCTTGTCGATGTCCTTCTTCAAGAAGGCCGGCCAATCGAAGAAGTCCGGGCGCGTGAGCCCGCTCGCCACCTTGACGAAGCGATGCACGTAGATGTCGTCGCGCTTTTCGGTGAGCAGCTTGAGGCCGAACAGCAGGCCGGCGCCGACCGACTCGCCGTAGGCGCCGAAGCGCAGAGGCGCGGCGGCCGTCGGCGTGCGCAGCGCGGTGGGCTGCGGCGACGGCTTGCCGGCGGAAGCGTCGGCCGGCACGCCGTCGCCGCCGCAACTGCGCGCGACCAGCGAGATGAGGACGACCAGCACGACGACGATGCCGGCGAGCACGCCGAGCGCGACCAGCCGCCGGCGGCGAAGCTGCTGCCGGCGGCGCGCCCGCGCCGCGGCGCGCTCCTCGGGCGTACGCCCGCTGGGAGTGCGCATCTGGCGATCGGTCTGTGGCTGCTCGTTCACGTCCTGCCGGAGAGTCGTGTGGTCCTGCTCCTACGGCGCCAAGAGTACCAGAGAGACGCCGGGGGTTGGAGGGCGGGTTCGAACGCGCTCCGGCAGCGCTCGGCGCAGGCTACTCGCATGGTTCGCCGGCGTCGGCGTCGCGTAGCTCGCTCGAGATGCCGCCGCGCAGCTCGGCGGAGAGCGCGTGCGCATGCAGTCCCTCTTCACGCGCGATCGTCGAGACCAGCGGCGCGAGCCGCCGGGCGCTCTCTCCGTCGATCTCGACGACGCCGACGCGACGCACGAAGGCATCCACCGACAGGCCCTGGCTGAAGCGCGCCGAGCCGCCGGTGGGCAGCACGTGGTTGGTGCCCGCGGCGTAGTCGGCGAAGGCCGTCGCGGCGTGCCGGCCGAGGAAGACGGCCCCGGCGCTGCGCACCTGCTTCAGCGCCTCGCCGGGGTTGGCGACGTGCAGCTCCAGGTGCTCGGGGCCGAAGGCGTTCACGAGCTTCATCGCGGCCTCCATCGAGGGGCAATCGACGATGGTCACGTTGTCGATGCCGATCTGCAGCCGCTCCGACAGGCGCCTGATCTCCGCCTCCAGCCTGTCGCTCAGCGCGCCGTCCAGAGAGAGCACGGCGCCCATCGCGCCGGCGCCGTGCTCGGCCTGCGCCAGGGCGTCCGCGGCCAGCCACTCTGGCTCCGCGCCCGCGTCGGCCACGATCAGCACCTCGCTGGGGCCGGCCAGCCCGTCGATGGCCACCTCGCCCATCACCTGGCGCTTGGCCTCGGTGACGTAGGCGTTGCCGGGGCCGACGATCACATCGCAGCGCGGCGTCGACTCCGTGCCGTAGGCCATGGCCGCGACCGCCTGGGCGCCCCCGACCGGAAACACCTGATCGAGGCCGAGCAGCGCGCACGCGGCGGCGACGCCCGGAGGCACAGAGCCGTCCTTACGCGGCGGCGAACACACCACGATACTGCCGACCCCGGCCACCTGCGCCGGGATGGCGGTCATCAGCACGGAGGACGGGTAGTCGGCCAGGCCGCCGGGGACGTAGAGGCCGGCGACGGCCAGCGGCATGATCTCCTGGCCCACCGTCTGGCCCTGGGCAAGCTGCGCCCGCCAGGGCCCGGGCGCCTCCCGCGCGTGGTACTCGCGCACGTTCTCGGCGGCCTTCGAGAGCGCGTCGACCAGCTCCGGGGAGCTCGCCGCCAGGGCGCCGCGCAGCACCTCGGCCGGAATCGCCAGCTGAGCGGGCAGCACGACGCCGTCGAAGCGCGCCGTGTAGTCGCGCAGCGCCGCGTCTCCCCGGCGGCGCACATCCTCGCGCACGCCCGTCACGGTGGCGCGGACCTCGGTCGAGCTGATCCCCGTCGCGCGCAGGGCGCGGAGCGCCTGGGCGATGTCGTCAAGGGCGAAGCGTCGCACCGTGTCCTCCGTTTGCCTGACTACGCGCAGTACCCGCCATCGACCAGCCACGAGTCGCCGGTGACGAAGCTCGCCTCGTCGCTGGCCACGAAGGCGACCACGGCGGCGACCTCTGCCGGACGGCCGACCCTGCCGACGGGGTACCCGTCGGCCTGCACGGCCGCGTAGGCCTCGGGGTCGTCGGCCGCGGCGATCGCCGCGGCGAGCATCGGCGTCTCAATAATCCCCGGCGAGACGGCGACCACGCGCACGCCGTCGGGCCCGTGGTCGTGGGCCAGGGTGCGCACCACATTGATGAGCCCGGCCTTCGCGGCGGCGTACGCGGCGGCCCCGGGCTCGCCGCGGTGCCCGGAGTCGCTGGCGATGACGACGATCACCCCGCCGTCGGCGGCGACCATCGGCGCCAACGCCGCCTGCATCGTGAAGAAGGCGCCTTTGAGGCAGGTGTCGAGGACCGCGTCCCAGTCCTCCTCGCTGACGTCGAGCGTGGGGCGCTCGTCCCACACACCGGCGCAGTGCACGAGCACGTCGAGCTGCCCGTACCGCTCCATGGTGGCGGTGACGAGCGCCCGGCAGTCGCCGACCACGCGCACGTCACCCGCGACCCAGCCGTGCTTGCCCTCGGGCAGCAGGCTCCCGGCGACGGCGCGCGTCTTCGCCTCGTCGCGGCCGGCGACCATGACGGCGCAGCCCTCCACGGCCAGGCGCCGCGCGCACGCTTCACCGATGCCCGACGAACCGCCGGTGACCAGAACGACCTTGTCGGCCAGACCTTCCATAGTGACCTCCGCCCAGGATCGAGTCCGAACGACACAACCCTACAACGCTCGAGCCCTCACTCGCGATGGGGGTAGTTGCGCACGAGGTAGCGGTCGAACCGCGGCGCCGTCAGCCGCGCGGCGGAAGCTGCTCGCGAATGCGCAGTGCGGCCGCCTCGGCGTTCTCGGCGCACGTCTCCACGTATCGCGTGCCGAGGTAGTCGCCGACGAGGTGGATGCGGCCGAGCGGCCGGGTCAGCGGAGCCTGCAGCCGGCCGCGCCCGACGTGTGCGTAGGGGACGCCGCGCGGCCAGCGCTGGACGCCGACGTCCACGATGCGCCGCGTCACCTCCGGGAACACCGCGCACAGATCGTCCCGGAAGCGCGCTGCGATCGTGTCGTCGTCCTCCTGGAGGAGCCGCGCGCCAAGCTTGGCCGCGGCGTAGACCATGACGCTGCTGTGAGCCGCCCGCGGCGCGCCCGGCTGCTGCTGCACGTTGCCGATGTTGTAGGCCATCCCGAAGGAGCGGCCGGGGGTCGCGACCGCGTAGAGGCCGTCCCAGGGAAGCCACGCCTTGCCTTCCACGAGGAAGGCGCCGACGACGTACTGCCCGTACCGCACCTCGCGCAGCGCCGCCGCGGTCTCGCCGGGCAGGCCCGGCGCCAGCGCGGCGGCGACGGGCGCCGGCACGGCCAGCACGGCGGCGGCGGCCGTCACCTCGCGCGTGCCGCCGGCATCCTCCGCGACGACGCGGACGCCGTCTCCGGACTCTTCGACCAGCGTCACGCGCGCGCCGGTGCGGACCTCGGGCGCCATGCTCGCGAGACGCTCGATCATGGTCGATGGCCCGCCCATGATCCCGCGCGAGAGCCCCGCCGAGCGGTCCCACACCAGATGGAAGTAGCCGACGCCGTAGCCCGCGGCCAGCTCTTCCGGCTCGCCGCTGGAGCGCGTCAACGTGCAGCGGAACATGGCGTCGACGTCGTCCGGCAGCGGACCGATGTGGTCGCTGAACGACTCGTCGTCCATGAAGCTCACGACCCGCGCCTGGCGCTCTGCCGCAGACTCGCCCGGACGCGGCCGGATCATGCGGTCGTAACGGGCGACGTCGTAGCGGAGCTTCAGCCCTGCGCGGATCAGCGCCAGGCGCGAGCGCGCCGGCAGCGGCAGCCGGAACGGATAGGTCTCCACCGGGCTGCTGACGACGCGGCCGGCGTAGGCCAGGGCGGCGAGCTTGCCGGGAAGCGACAGGGCCGTCACGCCGAGGCCGCGCAGCAGGCGGTCGGTGGCCGTGCCGTCGCCGCCGTAGACGTGCGCGCCGAGGTTCAGCCAGGTGTCCTCGCGGCGTACCGAGCGGATCCGGCCGCCGAGGCGGTCGGACTCCTCGAGCACGACCACGTCACGATCGCGCAGGTGCCAGGCCGTGGCCAAACCGGAGATGCCGCCGCCGATGACAACGACGTCATGGTGGTCGCTGGTGACCTCAGCGCTCGGCATGGCTGGGTTTCCCTCCGTCGGCTTGAGTCAGGCTTCCTCGAGCAGGAAGCTCTCGGTCTCTTCGGCCTCCCACTCGTCGAACGGGTCGCTCTCGACGGCGGCGCGCATAGCATCCACGCCGGCGCGCCACGAGGCTGCATCCTGCCAGCGCGCCATCCCGACGAGGCGGCCGCTGCGCTGGTCGCGCAGGGTCATCGCCTCGACGAACCCCGGCCGGCCGGCGCCGGCCGCACCGAAGCGGTGCATCGAGGCGATGAGATCCTCCTCCTTGCCCGGCCTGGGCGTGTGGATCGACAGGTGGACGATCATGTGGATCCTCCCCGCGCGGACGTGGCCGCAGGGACGCGGCAGGCGGATTCTACGCCCGAGAGAGGGGATGGACCTGTCAGCGTCAGCCGGCGGCCGCCAGGAGCTCGACGACGTGTGCGACGGGGCGGTCGTCGCCCGCCTGCGCGAGCACGTCCGCGAGCTGCATGCGGCAGCCGGGGCAGCTCGTGGCCACGACCTCGGCGCCGGTCTGCGCGATGTCGGCGGCCTTGCGCGCGCCGATCGCGATGGAGAGCTCCTGGTGCGTCAGCGAGAACGAGCCGGCGCCGCCGCAACACCGCGAAGGCTCGCGCATCTCCGCGAGCCGGACACCGGAGATGGCGGTGAGCAGCTCGCGCGGCTGGCGCGTCACGCCGAGGCCACGAGCCAGGTGGCACGGATCGTGATACGTCACGGTGGCGTGCAGACTGCCCGCGGGCGGGCCGACGTGCAGCACGTCGACAAGGTAGCTCGTGATGTCGTAGCTGCGCGCCGCCAGGGCCTGCGCCCGCGCGGCGTACTGCGGCTCCTCCGCGAGCAGCCGCGAGTAGCGGTGCACGAAGGAGCTGGTGCAGGTAGGGCAAGCGGCCACGAGCGCGTCGAACTCGAGGCCCTCCAACTGATCGAGTTGCAGACGCGCGAGGTCTTTCGCGCCCTGCAGATCGCCGTGGGCCTCGAGCGGCACGCCGCAGCAAGCGGCCGCGGGCGGGGCGACGACGTCGATGCCCTCCCGTTCCAGCACTCGGACCGAGGCGTCACCGATGCCGGGGTACACGTAGGTGACCATGCAGCCGGGGAAGAGGAGCACGCGCGGCCGGGAGCCGGTCTTGCGCCGCGCGCCGGGATGCGCGAACGGGCGCGCGGCCAGCGGCGGGTACGCGCGGCGCGCGGCCAGCCCGTACGGAAAGCGCAGGCGCCGCAGATCGCGGTCGGCGGCCGGCTTGAAGGCCGCGCCTTGCAAGCGCGCGGCCGCGTCGGCCGCCGCGCGCAGCACGCCCGGCCGCTTCACGCCCTCGAACAGCAGGCGCTTCGCCCACGGCAGACCCCGCGACTCGACGATCTGTGCGCGGGCCGCATTCACGATGTCGACCACGCGCACGCCCGAGGGACACGCGTCCTCGCAGGCCATGCACGTCGTGCAGGTCGCGAGGGCGGCCGCGACCTCCTCGTCGGCCGGCAAGGTCCCTTTCAGGATGCCGGCCGCGAGCTGCACGCGGCCGCGCGCCACGCCGGGCTCTGCGCGCGTCTCGGCGTAGACCGGGCACACGGCCATGCAGTTGCCGCAGCGGTTGCAGACGGCGACCGCGTCGGCGACCGCGCGGATGGTGTCCAGGTCGTCGGGGAACCGCGGTTCGCTCACGCGGTGAACTTGCCGGGATTGAGGATGTCCTGCGGATCGAAGGCGGCCTTGATGCGACGCGTCAGGTCCATGCCGCCGTCGCCGAGCGCCCAGCTGAGATAGGGCGCCTTCGCCGAGCCGATGCCGTGCTCGCCGCTGAGCGTGCCTCCCATGTCCAGCGCCGCGCGAAAGACCTCGGCGACGGCGGCGTGGGCGCGATCCATCAGGTCCTTGTCGCCGGGGTCGACGAGGACGGTCGGGTGCAGGTTGCCGTCGCCGGCGTGGCCGACCGTGGCGATCGTGAGATCGTAGCGAGCGGCGATGTCCTCGATCGCCGCGAGCATCTCGGGGACGCGGCTGCGCGGCACCGTGGCGTCTTCGACGATCGTGCCGCGGCTCTGGCGCGCGAGCGCCGGGTAGGCTGCCCTGCGGGCCGCCCAGAGGCGCTCGCGCGCCTCGTCGTCGGCGGCGCGTTCGACTTCGCCGCCGTGCTCCCGGCAGACCCGCTCCACGAGCTCGGCCTCGCGAGCGACGGCCTCGGGGGGGCCGTCGACCTCGATGAGCAGCAACGCGGCTGCCTCGACCGGCAAACCGGCGTGCAAATACTCCTCGACCAGCCGGAGCGTCGTCGCGTCGATGTACTCGAGCGTCGCCGGGACGACGTTGCCGGCGACGATCGCGGCGACGGTGCGCGAGGCGTCGCCGCTGCGCGCGAACGCCGCGCTCATCGTCGCGCGCGCCTCCGGCGCGGGGACCAGGCGCACGGTCGCCTCGGTGATCACGCCCAGCGTGCCTTCGGAGCCGACGAAGAGGCCGACCAGGTCGTAGCCGGTCACGTTCTTCGTCGACTTGCCGCCGAGACGCACCACCTGGCCGTCGGCGAGCACGACCTCGAGGCCGGTGACGTAGTGCTTGGTGACCCCGTACTTGAGACCGCGCAGGCCGCCGGCGCACTCGGCGATGCTGCCACCCATGGTCGCGACCGCCACCGACCCGGGGTCGGGTGGATACATCAGGCCGTGCTCGGCGGCCAGATCGTTGAGATGCTGGATGACGACCCCGGGCTGGACGACCGCGCACTGATTCGCCACGTCGAGCTCGAGCACCGCATCCATCGCGGCGGTGCTCAGCACGATGCCCCCGCGCGCGGGGATCGCCCCGCCGCTGAGGCTCGTGCCGGCGCCACGCGGGTAGACCGGTACGCCGGCGTCGCGGGCGATGCGCACTACGCCCGCGACCTCGTCGGTCGAGGCGGGCAGCACGACAACGTCGGGGGCCCGCCCCGCCTCACCGGCCGTGGCGTCGTAGGCGTAGCACAGCAGCTCGGACGTCCTGGTCAGGATCTGCTTCTTCTGGAGGGCGCCTTCGAGCGCCCGGATGAGGTCGTTGCTCACGTCGTCTGCTCGTGCGGAGTCAGCGCCGGCGGACATCCCAGACGCCTGCTCACCCGGCCTCCCGCTCCCGCCGCGCCGTCTCGACCAGGTCGTCGAGCTGCCGCAGCGCATCGGGCTCGAGCCGATAGGCGCGCTCGCTCTCGCACAGCTCCCTGGTCTTCTGGGCGGTGCGGTCGAGGAGCGACAGGCTGCCGGCGCCCGCCCAGGCGTCGTACTGGTCCTGGGAGATGAGCCGCGGCATGACGTAGTCGCGCACGTGCCGCCGCGTGTACTTGCGCGCCAGGTGCGTGCCGCCCGGGCCTACGGCGGCGATCTCCTCGACGGCCAGCGCCTCTGCGTCGATGGTCACGCCGTCGAGGTAGGCCTTCACCCAGCCGACCAGCTCGTCCATCACGACCACAGACTCGTAGGAGCTCGCCGTGCCGGAGGCGACGTAGCCGATGTCGTGGAGCAGGGTGACGCCCGCCTGGGCGGCGGTGAGCAGGGTCATGCCCGCCTCGAAGGCCCACTGCTCGTCGAGCATCAGGGAGTCGGAGCAGCCGCCATACCCGAATGTGGGCAGGCCGTAGTACCTGGCCAGATCGGCGGAGGCCTGCTGCACCGCCATCTCCTCGGGAGCGCAGTACAGCACGTGCGCGGTGCGCGCGTTCATCGCGCCCTGAGCGACCCCGTAGACGAAGGGCGCCCCTGGCTTCGCGAGCTGGGCGATGACGAGGCCGCTGAGCATCTCGGCGTTGGTCAGCACGAGGCAGCCGGCCCTGGAGGCGGGGGCCGTGGCCCCCTGAAGCAGGGCCGTGGCGTAGACCATGGGCACGCCGAGCTTGGCGCAGCGCACGAGCCTGGCCGCGGAGTGCTCGCCGTGGACCAGCGGCGGCGTGGGCATGGCGTACACCGCCCAGCTGTCCGCGGCGCCGCAGACCGCCGCCATCTCGTAGAAGAGATCGAGGTCGGCGGCCAGCTCGGGCACCATGATGAGCGGCTTGGAAGTCCCGCGAAGCATGGCCGCGAACTGCGCGACCGGCGCAAACTCCGCGGAGAGCTCGTGTGGGTGCGCCATGCTCATCACAAAGTCGATGTTGGGCAGCTTCTCCTGCAGCGCCGCCAGCTCCTCGACGTCGACCAGCGAGACCGGCCGCCGGTCCTTGGCGCCCGAGCCGAGGAGGTAAAGGCAGTCCGAGCCGGTGCCGTAGTAGACGGGGCCGGCCTCCAGGGTCAGCCCGCCGGCCCCCGAGCGCGACGTCAGCGGCACGCTCCGCGGCACCGCCGCAAGGGCGTCGTCGACCAGGCCGGCAGGGATGCGCACGCGGGTCCCTTCGACCTGCGCGCCGGCCTTCGCGAGCAGCGCCAGGGCGCGCTCGTGCTGCACTTCGACGCCGGTCTTCTCGAGGACCTCGAGGGTGGCGGCGTGCACCGCCTTGCACCCCGTCTCGTCGAGGGCGCTGGTGCGGAGCCGGTACTGGGTCATCTGGATCCTCCCTGGGGATGTGCATCGGCCACGCCGCACCAGCGCATCGCCATCAGGGCGACGGCAGCGGTGAAATCGAGGAGGCTCTGGACGCTGGCGCGCTCGTTGACGGCGTGCGCGGTCTCGATGCCGTCGGGGCCGAAGCTGAAGGTGGGCGTGCCGCCCGCCGTGAAGGTGGCGGCGTCGTGCCAGCTGTCGAGGCCGGCGGGCTTGCCGCTCCGGCCGACGAGCGCTGCGCACTCGAGCGCCGTGACGACCAGCGGATGGTCGGGCGGCATCTCGGCGGGCACCACGTCCTCCGTCCAGGCGAAGCGCAGCGGATGCTCGGCGAACCACGGGTCGCCGGCCACGGCCGCGGTCAGGCGGTCGACCACTTCGGCCTCGACCGCCTTCCCGGTACCCTCGGCGTCGGCGTGCCCAGGCAGATAGGTGATGTCGCAGGTCACGTCGCACGACGCCGGGATCGTCACCATCCAGGCGCCGCCGCCGACGATCGTCGGCACGATGTCGCCCGGAGCCAGCAAGGGATGCTTGTGGTCCGCGCGACCGCGCCACTCCTCGCGCAAGGCCCGGATGCCGTTCAGTAGCGGCACGAGCTTCTCGATGGCGTTCACGGCGCCGCCCTCGCGCCAGTCGGGCTGCGGCATCTCGGCGTGGCCGGCGCGGCCCTCCACGGTGATCGTCGGCGTCACCGTGCCGCGGCAGCTCACCCAGGCGTCGAAGGCGGTGGACTCGGCGGCGATGCCGGCGTCCGCCTTGACGCCGTGTGCCACGGCCATGCGGCCGCCGGCCCCCGACGACTCCTCATCGGTGACCGTGCAGAACACGACGTCGCCGGCGAGGCGCACGCCCAGCCGGCTCAAGGTCTCGAGAGCGACGATCAGGCAGGCGATGCCGCCCTTCATGTCGCAGACGCCACGCCCGTACAGCGACCCGTCGCGCTCCTCGACCCTGAACGGGTCGCTGAGCCACTGCTCGCGCGGGGCGACATCCACGGCGTCGATGTGGCCGTTGAGCAGCAGGCTGCGGCCGCCGCCGGCGCCGGGAAGGACGGCGGCGAGCTGGGGCCGGCCGACGAAGTCGAGGCCGGCCGGCAGGAATCTGCTGCCCGCCCCGGTCGGCGCCGGCTCCCACAGGTCGGGCCGCGCGCCGAGCTTCGCGAGGCGCGCGGCGAGCAGCCGCTGCAGCTTCGCTTCGTCGCGCGCCGGCTGGCCGGGCAGGCGCGCGGTCGTGTCGCAGGCGACGAGCTCGGTGACGAGCCCGACGACCTCGTCGCGCGCGCCGAGCGCCGCCTCGACGACGTTCTTGTCCAACGCGGAACGCGGTTCGCTCACGGGCGCACTCTCCTCGGGTGACGGCGACAACGGGTCCGCGCCATTGTACGCTCGCTGCAGACGACCGACACCGGCCCACGCCAGGAGGATTCATGAGCGAGATCCGCTTCACCAAGATCAGCGTCATCAAGCCCGAGGATATGATCTGGGAAGAGGCCATGCACAGGCCGGACGAGACAGAGGCGCCCGGGCAGGAGCTCACCGCCGCGCACTCGGTCGACGACAAGTTCAGCTTCGGCCTCTGGCGTCGCGACGCGCAGAGCCGGCACTTCGAGCGCCCCTACCACGAGATCGCCTACATCATCGAGGGCCAGGTCGAGATCACCGACGACGACGGCGAGGTCCTGATCGCCGGCCCCGGCGACATCCTCATCACCCCGCAAGGCAGTCAGGGCTACTGGAAGAACCTCAGCCCGGTGAAGAAGGTGTGGGGGATCTACGAAGA
>JBAXRL010000069.1:0-10521 GCA_037131205.1 Actinomycetes bacterium
TTTCCACCGGCCCGGCCGGCGAGAACCTCGTGCCCTTCGCCTGCCTCTCCACCGACCAGTTCCACAAGGCTGGCCGCGGCGGCGCCGGGGCCGTGATGGGCAGCAAGAACCTCAAAGCCGTGGCCGTGCGGGGCACGGGCGCGGTCAGGGCCGGCGACGCGGTGGCCTTCACGCGCGAGGTGCTGCGCCTGCAGGAAGAGCGCGTGCTCACCGCCGACAACGCCTGGACGTGCGAAGAGGGCACGCCGTTTCTGGTAGAAGCCGTCAACGGCGCCGGCGCTCTGCCCACGCGTAACTGGCGCACGGGCGCGTTCGACGGCGCCGGGACGATCGGCTCCGCGGCGCTGCTGAAGATCCGCACCAAGGTCCGCGCCTGCACCCAGTGCCCGCTGGCCTGCCGTCAGGTGCACGATTTCGGCGGCTACATCTGCGAAGGCCCCGAGTTCGAGACGCTCGGCCTGTGCGGCTCAAACTGCGGCATCGGCGATCTCCCGGCGATCGCGGCCTTCAACCGCGAGTGCGACGAGCTCGGCCTCGACACCATGTCCACAGGCGCCGTGGTGGCGCTGGCGATGGACCTCTGCGAGCAAGGCGCCGCCGACTACGGCCTGCGCTTCGGCGACGTCGCCTCTTACCTCCAGGCGCCGCGGCTCATCGCTACGCGCCAGGGTTTCGGCGCCGAGCTGGCGCTCGGCGCTCGCGCCCTGGCCGCGCTCAAGGGCCGGCCCGACCTGGCCGCCGAGGTCAAGGGCCTCGAGATGCCGGCCTACGACCCGCGCGGAACCTTCGGCATGGGGCTCGGCTACGCCACCTCCGACCGCGGCGCCTGCCACATGCGCGCCTTCACCGCCGGCGACGACATCCTCGGCGGCGCCGGCGCCGCCGACTCGCTGGCCGGCAAGGCCCGGCTCGTGGTCGACCAGCAGGACTTCAGCGCCCTCGCCTGGACCGGCGTGTGGTGCGCCAACATGGCCCTCGACACCGACTTCCTCGGCGTCCACTTCAAGCACTTGTGGGGGCGCGAGACGTCCCATGAGGAGCTCATGACCATCGGCGCCCGCATCTGGAACCTCGGTCGGCTGCTGAACCTGCGTGAGGGCCTGCGCCGCGCCGACGACCGCCTCCCCGAACGGATCCTCAGCGTGCCCCATGCGGATGGGGTGGCCGCAGGGAAGGTGCTCGGCGCGGCGGCATTCGACGAGGCGCTCGACGAGTACTACCGGCTGCGCGGCTGGAACCACGAGGGTGTCCCCAGTCCGGATACGCTGAGCAGGCTTTCGCTCGCCGAATTGGGCCATGGCATCTGAGCAGGAGGTGATCCGGAGGCAGGGAGCCCTCCGCCACGAGCGTTTCGATCGGGATAGTCCAGTCTCGCCAGTTCTTCGCGCGGGCAGATGTGCACCTCACAGAAAGATCTTGCAAGACCGCGTTCTTTCAGTGCCGATTGACCGGTCAATCTCTGTTGCCATCTTGCGGGAGAGGTTGTACGGTGCCCCACATGTGGTTAGGGGCGGTATGGTGCCGCGGGGCGCCGTTGCCGCCCACGTTGTTCTGTAGGCCTACGCCAAGGGGGAGTAGCGAACATGACCGACGACCAGTACCGCAGAGACTATGCACACCATCTCATCGAGCAGGTCAACAAGGGGCACATGACGCGGCGCCAGTTGCTGGTGCGCGCCTCCGTCTTCGGCTTCTCCGCCACGGTCGCCGGCTCGCTGCTGGCCGCCTGCGGCGGCGGCACCACCGCGGAGTCGCCGTCGGCCAGCGCCAGCGGCGCGGCCGAGCCCGTGATGGGCGGCACGCTCAAAGTCATCATCTCGCCGTCACTCACCGACATCGACCCGGTCACCATCTACGACCAGGGCGGTATCACGCTCATCTCGCAGTTCTGCGAGTATCTCATCAACCTCAAGGATGACATGTCGTTGGAAGGCCGGCTCGCGGAGAGCTGGACGCCCAACCCGACGGGCGACGTCTGGACGTTCAAGCTGCGTCAGGGCATCAAGTTCAACGACGGCAGCCCCTTCGAGGCTCCCGACGTGGTCGCCACGATGGACCGCCTCGTCGATCCCAAGAGCGGCTCGGCGGCCCAGGCCGCCCTGCTCGGCATCCTCTCCGTCGGGGGCACCAGGGCGGTCGATCAGTACACCGTCGACTTCAACCTGGACCAGCCCTTCGCCGACTTCCCATATATGGTCTGCACGTCGTCGTACAACACGGTGATGCTGCCGCGCAGCTACAAGGGCGACTGGGCCAAGAACCCCGTGGGCACGGGCGCCTGGCTGATGAAGGAGTACGTGGCCAAGCAGAAGTGCATCGCCACGAAGAAGCCGGACTACTGGCGCAAGGACGCGCAGGGTCGTCAGCTGCCCTACATGGACGAGATCGACTGGCTCATGGTCGCCGATGAGTCCGCCTCCACGCTGCAGCTGCAGTCCGGGGCGATCGACGTCCAGGCGCAGACGGTCTTCCAGGGCGCGCAGGCGCTGTGGACCGACCCCAACATCAGGGTGGATGTCTACAAGTCGTCCGGCATCCGCGAGCTTCAGATGAACACCCTTAAGAAGCCCTTCACCGACAAGAGGGTGCGCCAGGCAGTGGCACTCTGCCTCGATCGCGAAGCCATCAACCAGGCTCTGTTCGACGGCAAGAGCATCCTCGGCTACGACTCCTTCTTCAATCCCGACGTGTACCCCAACCAGCCTGCGAACGTCGCGCGCACCCCGGACATCGAGAAGGCCAAGCAGCTGATCGCCGACGCCGGCTTCCCCAATGGCCTCGACATCACGCTGACCGCCGAGGACTACCTCGAGGTGCCGCAGTACGCGCAGCTCATCCAGGCGCAGTGCAAGCCGGCCGGCATCAACGTTACGATCGACGCTATCGCTTACGAGAAGTGGTACGCGGGCTCAAACGACAACACACCGTGGCTCAACGTGCCTTTCGGCATCACCGAGTGGGGCCCGCGGCCGACGCCCGGCGTGTTCGTGCAGGCCATGCTGCTGCCCGACAGCGCCTGGAGCTCGTCGCACTGGAACAACCCGGAGTTCGCCGGCATCTTCAAGCAGTACATGTCGACCACCGACGAAGCCTCGCGGCTCGATCTCGGCGCCCAGCTGTCGACCATACAGCAGGACGAGACGCCGATCATCGTGTCCTTCTTCATCACCCAGCTGCGTGCGCAGAAGAAGACCGTCTTCGGCGTCACCGGCCCCGGCGCCTTCTACTGCGACGTGTCCGCGGCCTTCATCAAGGCCTGACAAGGCAGGCCGCACGACCGCTGACTCAGACTGACGTAGGGTTCCCAGGATGCCGGGCGACACGAGGCGCTCCATCCTGGGACCCTACGTCTCGCGGGCACAGGTCGAGATGCTCGATCCCCCCTGCTCCACATGCCCGTCTCTCCCACGGTCGCGAAGGCCCTCCGCAACGCGCTGCTGCTCGCCGGCTTCACGCGCGTGATCGGCGCGTGATCATCCGGCCGGGAGCCGCAGGTCGCGCACCGGAGAGCGGGCCGAATCCGACGCGGCATCGTCCAGCATCGACTGGGCGGCGCGTTCGGCGACGAGCCGCGCCCGGTAGTGCGTGATCTCCCGGGCGATGGCCGCCTGATCCCACCCCAGGACGGGAGCCATGAGCTGAGCCACCTGCTCGACCGCCAGCTCACCACGGTCGGGCACGTCGAAGCCGATGTGGGTGCGGCGCGTCAGGACATCGTCGACGTGGAGCGCTCCCTCGTGCAGCGCCGCGTAACGGACCTCGGCGGCCAGGTACTTCTCCGCCCCGAGCAGGGGCTCGCCCAGGTGCGGCTCGTCGACCACGAGGTCCAGGACGTCGGTGGCCAGCGTTCCGTAGCGACCCAGCAGGCGCCGCAGTCTCTGCGGCGTCAGGCCCGTCGCCCCAGGATGGACGCGCAGCCGGTACTCGGCGCCGGCCAACCCGACCGCCCCCAGGAGCGGGAGAGCGGCCGTGCGGCTGGCCGCGACCGCGAAAGGCAGGTCCCGAGCCGCCGCGTCGACCGCGTCCCGGGCCATCACCCGGTAGGTCGTGTACTTGCCGCCCGCCACGCTCACGAGCCCCGGGGCGCTGCGCCGCACCGCGTGCTCCCGGGACAGCTTGGCCGTATCGCCGGCCCCCTTACCGAGCAGAGGACGCAGACCGACGTACACGCCGGTGATGTCGGCGAAGGTCAGCGGATCCCGCAGCACCGCGTTCACGTGGTCCAGAAGATACTCGATGTCGCCATGGGTAGCCGAGGGATGATCCAGCCCGAAGCTCCAGTCGGTGTCGGTCGTGCCGACGATCCACTGGTCGCCCCAGGGCAGCACGAACAGCACGCTCTTCTCTGTAGGGAGGATGAGCGCGTCGGCGGCGTCGATACGCGCCTTCGGCACGACGATGTGTACGCCTTTCGACTGGCGGACCACCAGAGGGGCGGCGACTCCCGCCAGACGCTCCACTTCCGTGGTCCACACGCCGGTGGCGTTGATGACCGTCCGGGCGCGCACCTCGAGCTCATCTCCCGACTCGACGTCGCGGGCCTGGACCCCGGCGATCCTGTCTCCCCGGTGAATGAACCCGGTGACATCGACGGCGGGGACGCACAGGGCGCCGTAGGCGGTCGCTGTGCGCGCCAGCATCACCGAGAAGCGCGCATCGTCGACCTGGGCGTCGTAGTAGCGGATACCCCCACACAGCGCGTCTCCGCGCAACGATGGCGCGTCGCGCAGGCACGCCGCCCGCGAGAGATGACGGTGGCGCGGCACCGCCGAGCGCACCCCGGCCAAAGCGTCGTACATGAACAGGCCCGACCCCATCACAAAGCGGTCCCACACGGGGCGCTTCAGAGGGAAGAGGAAGGGCGTGGCCTTGACGAGGTGCGGCGCGATGGTCTCGAGCAGGAGCCGGCGCTCGTGGAGCGCCTCGCGCACCAGCCCGATATCCATGCGCTCGAGGTAACGAAGCCCCCCGTGGATCAATTTGCTGGAGCGACTGGACGTGCCCGCGGCGAAGTCGCGCTTCTCGACGAGGGCCACGGAGAGGCCGCGGCTGGCGGCGTCGAGAGCGACGCCGCACCCGGTCACGCCGCCACCGATGACCACGACGTCGAAGACCTCGGCGGCCAGGCGGGCGAGCGAGCGTCCGCGGCTCTCCTGCCCGGGCGCCGGGACAGGCACATCGCGACGGCTCGACGCGCCGGTCCTGGCGGCGCGCGCGCGGGTTCGATCAGTCATGAGGCGACTCCTCCGTTTGATGGATCGGCCCCGGCTCAAGCCCGACCCGGGCTCGATGAGCCGAGCGCAACGACTCTGCGTCCTTCAGGCGGGCAGCGCAGCCGTCGGGTCTGATGTGCCGTCACCGTTGGTATGTACCATGCGGCTGGTATGTACCATGGACGCTGTGGCATACTCTTGTCAAGCGCCGGCGAAAGAACCGCCTCGGCGATCCCGCCGACACGTCGCTCAGCGCCTGGCGCCGCCGGAGTACCTCAAGGCCACTGGAGAACTGATGAAATACATCGACGAACAGCCGCGGACCACGCCGGTCCTGTGCGAGACCGAGGTCCTTGTCGTCGGCAGCGGGCCGGGCGGCCTTGCCGCGGCGATCGCCGCCGCCCGGGCCGGCGCGAAGACCCTTCTGGTGGACCGCTACGGGTGCTTCGGGGGCGTCATCTCGCAGGTGGGGGTCGACAGTGTCGCCTGGTATCGGCACGAGGGCACCGTCGACCTGCAGGGGATCGGCATCGAGCTCGAACAGCGCGCCCGCGCCATGGGCGGTACCGAACCGGAGTCGCAGTCGCTGAGCGAGGCGCTGGACCCGGAGATGTTCAAGGTCGTCGCCGATACTCTCATTCAGGAGGCCGGCGTCGATCCGCTTCTGCACTGCCTGGCCGTCGACGCGATCATGGAGGCGGGGGCCATCACGGGGATCATCATCGAGGGCAAGTCCGGCCGTCAGGCCATCCTGGCGGAGCGTGTCATCGACGCCAGTGGTGACGCCGACATCGCCCGCCTCGCCGGGGCGCCGTGCCGCAAGACCCCGGTGGAGGAGATGATGGGCGTCACCGTCATGTTCTCGTGCTCGGGGGTGGTCAAGGAGCGCTTTCTCGAGTACGTCGCGGCCACCGCCCCCACCTACGGAGACTGGGGCCAGTGCTGGCAGGTCGAGACGACGGGCAAGGAGGACCACCTCTTCAGCCCGTACCTCCAGGAGCCCTTCGATCTGGCGCGCCGCGAAGGCATCATCCCCGAGGAGGTGCGCAGCATCGGCGGCACCTGGGGGCGCGTCACCGACACCGGCGAGGCGAGCTCTCTCAACATGGTGATGATGGGGGGCTACGACTGCACCGACGTGCGCGACCTGACGCGCGCCGAGATCGAGGGGCGCCGGCAGGCGCTCATGGCCATCGAGGCGCTCCGCCGCTTCACCCCCGGCTTCGAGAACGCCCGGCTGCGCACCTTCGGCATGACCCTCGGCACGCGCGACTCCCGCAAGATCGTCGGCCGCTACGACCTCACCGGGCATGACGTGCGCAGCGAGGCTCGTTTCGACGATTCGGTGGGCATCTTCCCCGAGTTCCTGGACGGCTACGGCACGCTGGTCCTGCCGACCACGGGCCGCTACTTCCAGGTGCCCTACGGCATCCTCGTCCCTCAGGGCGTCGACAACCTCCTGGTCGCCGGGCGCTGCGTGGCCGGCGACAAGACCTCGCACGCGGCCACTCGCAGTCAGATGTGCTGCGCCGTGACCGGCCAGGCGGCCGGCGTGGCGGCCGCCGTCTCGCTCAAGGACGGTCGCGGCACGGGCCAGGTGGATGTGCGGCGAGTCCAGGCGGCGCTGCGGCGGCAGGGAGTGCGCCTGGCCTGACCCGGGCCCGGGCGACGAGGGATCTGCGCTACGCCGCGCCGCCGTCCACCGGCGCGCTCACCGAGAACTCCGTGCGGTCGCCGCGGTAGACGTCGCGGGCCAGTTCCACGACCTCGTCCCTGGCGTCGAACACCGTCCGCGAGAGGACGATCGCCGGGCTCCCCGGCTTCACCCCCAGCGTCTCGGCCTCGAAGCGGTCGAGCGTGACGGCCACTACCCTGGCGTCGGCCCTGGCCGGGTGCACGTCGTATCGTGAGCGCAGGATCTCCCACAACGAGCCGGTGAGATCGCATTCCAGCAGGTCGGGGAAGCGCGCCGCCGACAGATGGATGTTCTCGATGGCGACCGGCTCGCCCTTCGCCGTGCGCAGCCGCTGCAGCAGGTGCACGCGGCCGCCGGCGGGGACGCCGAGCAGGGCGGACATGATGGGGTCCGGGTCGAGCGTGGCGGCCGCCAGCACCTCGGTGCCGGGAGTGCTGTCGGCGTCGCTCATGACCCGCGTGAAGCTCCCGACGCTGAAGCGCAGCCTGGGTTCGGCCACAAACGTGCCGCGGCGGGGGCTGCGGTAGACGTAGCCCTCGAGCATGAGGGTCTCCAGGGCGTGCCGGGCGGTCATCCGGCTGACCTGGTACCGCTCACTCAGAACCCGCTCAGATGGCACCGAGCCGTGAGGGTCCAGACGCCCGGCTTCGATCTCGTCGCGCAGCAGCGCGGCGACCCACGAGTACAGAGGGCTCGACCGAGCCGGCTGGCGCCGTTCGCTTCCCACTCGCATCACCCCTCCACCGCGCCGCCGCCGAGAGTCGGCGACCACCCTGTCGTTCGCGGTGTTGCCATCTGGTCCGCGCAAGCGTACCATAGGCGCTCGTGGTACATACCAGCTTTCCGGGCAAGGATGGACGAAGGCTTGGGCGGTGCCTTTCTGTGCCGCACATATATCAGCGGAGCCGCGCGTTGGCCACATTTTGTGCTCCTCCACGGATGCTTCACAGAACGATTCGGTAGTACCGCTCAGCGCGCGTGCTAATTAACCGGTCAATCTCTGTTGCTATCTTGACGGAGAGGTTGTAAGGTGCCACAAATGTGGTTAGAGCAAGGTTGCGGCGCGGGGCGCCGCGACCGCCTACGTCTTTTTGCAGGCCTACGCCAAGGGGGAGTAGCGAAGATGAGTGACGAGCAATATCGCAGAGACTACGCACACCATCTCATCGAGCAGGTCAACAAAGGGCATATGACGCGGCGCCAGTTGCTGGTCCGCGCCTCCGTGTTCGGTTTCTCCGCCACGGCCGCCGGCTCGCTGCTGGCCGCCTGCGGCGGCAGCACCAGCGGCGGCGGCTCCGCTTCGCCGGCCCCGAGCGGCACGGGCATGCCGGCGCCGGTCATGGGCGGCACGCTGAAGGCCGTGCTCCCGCCGTCGATCACCGACCTCGACCCGGTCACCATCTACGACCAGGGCGGCATCGTCCTCATCTCGCAGTTCTGCGAGTACCTCATCGACCTGGACGACAAGAATGGGCTGAAGCCCAAGCTCGCCGAGAGTTGGTCGCCCAACACCGATGCTTCGGTCTGGACCTTCAAGCTGCGCCAGGGCGTCGTGTTCAGCGACGGCAGCGCGTTCGAGGCCGCCGACGTGGCCGCCACCATGGATCGCCTCGTCGATCCCAAGAGCGGCTCGGCCGCCCTCTCTGCCCTCGGCGGCATCCTTTCGCCGGGCGGTACCGTGGCCACCGACGCAGCCACCGTGACGTTCAACCTCGACAAGCCGTTCGCCGACTTCCCGTTCATGGTGAGCGCGTCGTCGTACAACACCGTCATGCTGCCGCGCACGTACAAGGGCGACTGGGCCAAGAACCCTGTGGGCACCGGCCCCTGGACGATGAAGGAGTACGTGGCCAAGCAGAAGTGCACCGCCGTGAAGAACCCGACCTACTGGGGCAAGGACGCCGCGGGCAATCAGCTGCCGTATATGGACCAGATCGACTGGGTTCTCGTCCAGGACGAGTCGGCCGCCAACCTGCAGCTTCAGTCCGGCGCTATCGACCTCCAGCCGCAGACGGTCTTCCAGGGCTCACAGGCGCTGTTCGCCGACCCCAACCTCCGCGTGGACATCTACCCGGGCACCGGCATCCGCGAGGTCGCGTTCAACGTCAACAAGGATCCGTGGCAGGACGCGAACCTCCGTCAGGCGGTCGCCTGGTGCCTCGATCGCGAAGCCATCAACAAGGCGCTGTACGACGGCCGCAGCAACCTCGGCTACGACACCTTCTGGGAGCCGACCGTCTACCCGGGCAGCCCGACCCCGGCGCCGCGCGCCCAAGACTACGAGAAGGCCAAGCAGCTGCTCTCCGACGCCGGCAAGTCCGGCGGCCTCGAGATCACGCTGACCGTCGCCAAGTACCTCGAGAACCCGCAGCTCGCGCAGCTCATCCAGGCCCAGTGCGAGCCGGCCGGCATCAACGTCGAGCTCGACCAGATCAGCTACGAGGCGATCTACGCGGGCACCCAGTCCGGCCCCAACACGGACACGCCGTGGCTCAGCGCCCCCATGGTCATCGTCGAGTGGGGCAGCCGGCCCACGCCCGGCGTGTTCGCGCAAGCCATGCTCCTGCCCGACAGCGCCTGGAGCTCGTCGCACTGGAACAACAAGGACTTCGCCACCACCTTCAACCAGTACATGGCGACCAGCGACGAGGCGACGCGCACGACGCTCGGCACCAAGCTCTCGCAGATCCAGCAGGACGACACGCCGATCCTCGTGCCGTTCTTCATCACCCAGCTGCGCACGCAGAAGAAGACCGTGTACGGCGTTCAGGGTCCCGGCTCGTTCTACTGCGATGTCAGCCAGGCGTTCGTGGCGACCGCGTAAGGCGAGTTGGGCGACTACCATCATAGGCTGACGTAGGGTCCCCGGAATGCTGCGCCTCATCGGCCGCCGGCTGCTCCTCATGGTGCCGACACTGATCCTCGTGTCGATACTCATCTTCGCGCTCGCCGAGGTGCTGCCCGGCGACGTGGGGCGCTCCATCCTGGGGCCCTACGCCACCGACGAGCAGGTCAGGATCCTCAACAAGGAGCTGGGCGCCGACAAGCCGCTGTATGAGCGCTACGCGCGCTGGGCAGGCGGCTTCGTCACCGGCGACTGGGGGGACTCACTGCTTCTCAAGGTGCCCGTCTTTCCGACGGTCATGAAGGCGCTCGGCAACTCACTGCTGCTGGCCGGCTTCGCCTTGCTGATCATCGTACCGGTGTCTATCGTGCTGGGCGTGTTCGCGGGCCTGCGACGAGACAGCGTCCTCGACCGGGGGATCACGATCTCGACGCTGTCGATGACCGTCATCCCCGAGTTCGTGAGCGGTGTTGTCCTGCTGTACATCTTCGCGGTGTGGCTCAAGTGGCTCCCGGTGACGGCGATGCCGCCGGACGGCTCCCCCTTCGTGAGTCGCTTCTACTACCTCATCCTCCCCGCCATCCCGCTCATGTTCCTCGAGTTGGGCTACATCGCGCGCATGGCCCGCGTCGGCACCGTGCAGGTGCTGGCTATGCCGTACATCCGCACCGCCGTGCTCAAGGGCCTGCCGCGCCGTCGCGTGATCTTCGGCCACGTGCTGCGCAACGCCATGGTGCCCACGGTCACGGTGATCGGCAGCCAGGTGG
>JBAXRL010000070.1:0-10357 GCA_037131205.1 Actinomycetes bacterium
TGCTCGTAGGCGATGCGGCCGTTCTCGACGATCATGAGGCGGGTGCCCCACTCGAGGCCCTTGGCGATGTTGTGCGTGACCATCACGAAGGTGTGCTCGTCGCGGATCTCGGTGAGCAGGCCGTCGAGGATGTCGACGGCGCGCGGGTCGAGGCCGGAGTGCGGCTCGTCCAGCAGCAGCACGCGCGGCCGGTGGAGGATGGCGCGCGCGATGGCGAGGCGCTGGCGCATGCCCTTGCTGTAGGTGCGCACGACGTCGTGGCGGCGGTGGCTGAGCTCGAGGCGCTCGAGGAGCTCCGTGATGCGCGCCTCGCGGTCGGCGATACCGGACATGTCGGCGGAGAAGCGCAGGTTTTCCTGAGCCGTGAGGTCGAGGTACAGCATGGGGTTGTGCGAGATGAACCCGATGGTGCGGCGCACGGGCAGCGGATCGTCGCGCACGTCGTGGCCGGCGACCCGGACCGTGCCGGCGCCGGCCGTGAGCAGCGTGGCGAGCACGCGCAGCGTGGTGGTCTTGCCGGCGCCGTTGGGGCCGAAGATGCTGAGAAAGCCGCCGCGCTCGAGGCCGAACGAGAGGCCCTTCAGCACCTCGCGGCGGCCGAACGTCTTGCGCAGGCCCTCGACCTCGATCTCGAGCGGCACGGCAGCCTCCGTCAAGCCGACGCGCCGTCCAGGCGGCCGTCGGCGTCGGCGGCCGGGACGGCGTCGCGCGCCTCCTGCTCCTGACGGCGCGGCTTGGGCCAGAGCGAGACGGCGGCGCCCACGCACAGCAGGATGGAGCCGATCCACACCCAGCGAATGAGCGGGAAGATGACCATACGCAGCGCGATGCGCTCGGACGTGCCGTCAAACGGTTCGTCGGCGACCACGAAGAGGTCCTCGAAGGGCCGTCCGAGGATCACGGCGCGCACCGCCGCACCGCTCATGGGGTACACGTCGGTGTGCGGCGCCAGCGTACCGATCGAGGCGCCGTCGCGACTCACGTCGAACGTCGCGATCGAGATCGTGGAATCCTGCGGACCGGTGCTCCCCCGCATGCTCTTGTAGGTCAGCGTGTAGCCGCCGATGCTCGCCGTCTCGCCGGCCTTGATCTTGACCAGCGCCGTCTCCTCGTGCTTGTAGATGCCGGAGCCGATGAGGCCGGCGACCACGAGGATCATGCCGAAGTGCACGATGTACGCGGCCGTGCGCGTGCGGCTGCCGGTGAAGGCGCGGCCCATGCCGGCCCAGAGGCTCTTGCCGGGGCCGGCCGCGCGCCGCGCCGAGCGCAACACGAACTGGATGACGGCGCCCACGGCGAAGCCGCAGACCACGAGGCCGATGAACCCCCACACGTTGGACTGGAAGCCGAGGTACAACCACAGCGGCGCCGACAGCACGGCCGTGACCAGCGGCAGAATGAGTGTCTTGCGCAGCTCGGCGCCCTCGGTCTTGCGCCACGACAACAGGGGGCAGATGGAGATCAGCGCCAGGACGACCACACCGAGGGGCTGTGCAATGGCGTCATAGGTGCTCGGACCCACGGTCTTGTTCATGGTGAGCGGCACGACCACCGTGCCGAAGGCGATGGCGACGGCGAACAACGTGAGCAGCAGGTTGGTGACGTAGTAGAGAAAGTCGCGAGACAAGGCCGACTGCACCTGGTCGTGGCTGGCGAAGCGGCGCCAGCGCCAGGCCATGAGCCCCACGGTCACGGCGGCGGTCACCACGAGGAAGCTGGAGAGGATCCAGACCAGCAACGGATCCTTCTCGAAGGCGTGTACGGACTGAATAAGGCCGGTGCGCGTCGTCCAGGTGGCGAGGATCGTGAACCAGAATGTGGCCGCGGCGAGGCCGAGCGCCCAATGCTTGAAGAGGCCGCGCGACTTGTACAGGGTGAAGGCGTGCAGCAACGCCGTCGCCGTGAGCCACGGGACCAGCGACGTGTTCTCGACGGGATCCCACGCCCAGTAGCCGCCGAAGCTGAGCACCACGTAGGCCCACCAGGCGCCGAGGCCGATGCCCAGCGAGAGGAACAGCCAGCCGGCGACCGCCCATTTCTGCGAGAGCCTGACCCAGGCCTTGTCCGCACGACCGAGCAGGAGCGTGGACACAGCGAAGGCGAACGGCACGGCGAGGCCCACGTAGCCGATGAACAGGGCCGGCGGATGCAGGACCATGCCAGGGTGCAGAAGCAGGGGGTTGAGGCCGAAGGGCGTCATGCCGGGCTCAGCCGCCATGAACGGGCTGGACCCCGAATCGAGCACCATGAGCGCCACGAAGACGGCGCCGATGGCGCACATCACCATGACGGCGCCGCCGGTGAGCCGTTCGACCTTGTTCAGGTCGAGGAGGGCGATGACCACGGCGACCACGGCGATGAGCAGCAGCCAGAGGAGGAACGAGCCCTGCTGCCCCGCCCAGAAGCCCGCGATGCGGTAGAACGTCGACAGGCTGGAGTCGGAGTTCTCGGAAACGTAGGCGAAGCCGAAGTCCTTCTTGAGGAAAGCCTGCAGCAGCACCGCGCCGGCGACGACGCTCGCGAGGAAGAACGCGTAGACCGCGTAATAGCCGTTGCGCAGCAGATCCTTGCGGTCCCAGAACATGCCGAGAGCAAGGAAAAGAACGCTCGCCAGAGAGAAGGCGAGCGCGGCCCAGAGTGAGTATTTGCCGAGCTCCAGCACCCGCGCCCCTTACTGCCCCGTCTGGGCCGCGGGCGACGCCGAGCCCTTGTACTTGCTCGGGCACTTGGTCTGGAGCTGATCGGCTGAAACCACCCCGTCGGCGGCGGCGTACTTGCCGACGATCACCACGTCGACGCCGTCTTCGAAGGTGTTGGGCATCTGGCCGTTGTACGTCACTTTGACGGTGTCGGTCTTGCCGGTGAGGTCCTGGATGGTGAAGTGCACGCCACTGGCATCGCGGTCGATCGTGCCGGCGATCACCTTGCCGCCGACCTTGACGTTCTTGCCGTCGTACTGGCCGGTGGTGAGGTCGGCGACCTGACGGTAGTAGGCGCCCTGCTTCTGGACGAGAAACACGACGCCGATGACGAACACCACGACGATCACGCCGGTGGCGATGAGCAGACGGGTGCGGGACTTCTTGTTCACGCGGATACCCCCGGTTGTATTTCGAGCGGCGACTCATAGTGTAGCCCACCAACGGGCTTGGCGCCATTTCCACTGTCCGCAGGATGATTAAGGCGTGTGAAGGAGGGCGGCGCCGTGCGGCGTAGCTGGCGGCATGCCTGTCGACAAACGTCGCGAGAGCACGCTCATCGCCGTGATCCGCACCGCTGTCTCGGGGGCCGGCGACGCGGATGTCGGCGACCGCCTGCGTCCCGCCCTCGAGCGCCTCAACCAGCTCTTCGCGCCGGCCGTCGCCGAACCGTTCGCGGCGGCCGGCGGCGGCCGCGTCGAGGGCGCCCTGGCAGACCCGGCGCAGGCGCCGCTCTGCATCGGTGCGCTCCGGGAGGGCCTGGCGCCGCTGCAGCTCAGCGTCGGCATGGGCCTCGGCGCCGGGGAACAGGTGCGCGACGCGGCCGCCGACGGGCGCGACGTCTACTCCGTCGCCCGTCGCGCCCTTCAGCTCGCGCTGCGCGACGACAGCCTCTGCCGCTACCTCGGCGCCGGCGCTGCCGGCGACATGCTGCTGGGCGCCCTCCGCCGGCGTCAGCCCTCGGGCGCGGACGGCGGCTCGGGCAGGGCGCAGTCGCCGCCCAGGTCAAGCAGCTTCTCCACGGCGTGCGGCAAGGCCGGGGCGATCATCTTGAACTGCTCCCGGCAGGCGCGCGGGCTGCCCGGCATATTGACGATCAGCGTCTTGCCGCGCATGCCGCTGACGGCGCGCGAGATCATCGCGTGCGGCGTCGTGGCGGCCGACCCGGCGCGCATCGCCTCGGCGAAGCCCGGCGCCTGACGCTCGAGCACCTCGAGCGTCGCCTCGGGCGTCACGTCGCGCGTCGTCATCCCCGTTCCGCCCGTGGTCAGGATGAGGTTGAGCTTCGTCTCGTCGGCCCAGCGCCGCAGCGCGGCGGCGATCTGGTCGCGCTCGTCGGCCACGATGGCGCGCTCCACGGAGGCGACGCCCAGGGCGCGCAGCGCCTCCTCGAGGGCGTCGCCGCTCGTATCGTCGCGCTCGCCGCGCGACCCCTTGTCGCTGACCGTGAGCACCCCGGCCACGATGAGGCTTGGCTTGAACAGCACGATGCCGTGCCCGGGCAGGATCTCCCCGCCCTCGATGACGCGCGCGAAGATGCCCTCGCGCGGCATCACGCAGTCGCCCGCCTGATGGAAGATGGCGCAGCGGTCATGACACACCTTGCCGATCTGGGTGACCTCAAGGAGACACTCGCCGGCGTACATGCGGGCGCCCACGGGCAGCTCGTAGACCACGATGCCTGCGGTGGTGATGTTCTCGCCGAAGGCGCCCGGCTCCACCGTAGGGCAGGCCGCCTTCATCTTCTCGATACTCTCGTTGGCCAACAGGCTCACCTGGCGATGCCACGGACCGGCGTGCGCGTCGCCCTCGACGCCGTGCTCGACGACCAGGGTGATCGACTCCACAGGTTCCTTGCGCACGCCCTTCCCGGCGGCCACGTTGACCGACACGATGCGGCCGTCCACGGTGTGCCGGCTCACTGCTCGCCTCCACTCTGTTCCGCGTCCGCCTCGCGCCGCCACGCGCCGCTGCGCCCGCCGCTCTTCTCGAGGAGGCGCACGGCCGTCACCTCCATGCCGCGATCCACGGCCTTGCACATGTCGTAGATGGTGAGCGCCGCCACGGACGCGGCCACCAGCGCCTCCATCTCGACGCCCGTGCGCCCGCGCAGCCGCGCCTCGGTGACAACGCGCAGGCCGGGCAGCTCGCCGTCCGCCTCGATCTCGACGGCCACCGCGGTGAGGTTGAGCTGATGACACAGCGGGATGAGCTCATGCGTGCGCTTGGCCGCCATGATGCCGGCCAGCCGGGCGACGGCGATCACGTCGCCCTTGGGCGCCGCCTCGTCCTGGATCATGGCGAGCGTGGCCGGTGCCATGCGCACGCGCGCCTCGGCGCGCGCCACGCGTTCGGTCTCGTCCTTGCCGCCGACGTCGACCATGCGGGCGCGCCCGCGCGCGTCCAGGTGGCTGAGCTCGCTCACCGCGTCACCCGCCGATCTCGGACATGGCGCGCTCGTTGGCGCGCTGTTCGCGGCAGCGGTCGAAGCTCTTGCCCGACACCGCCGCGCGGATGGCGTCGCGCAGCTCCGCGGGGCGGGCGATGAGCGGCCGGATGGCGACCTCATCGCCCGAGAACAGGCAGGTGCGCAGGCGGCCGTCGGCGGTAAGGCGCAGGCGGTTGCAGCTCGCGCAGAAGTGCTCGGAGACGCCGGCGATGAAGCCGATCGTGCCGCGCGCGCCCGGCGCCTGCCAGTACTGCGCGGGGCCGTGACCGTAGGGACCCTCGTGCGGCGCCAGCTCGTGACGGTCTTTGAGGAGCTGGAGGATCTCGGGGGCCGGCACGAGGCGGCCGTCACCGCCGAGCCGGCGGTCGAGCGGCATGAACTCGATGAAGCGCACGTGTACCGCGCGCTCGCGCGTCAGGGCGACGAAGGCGTCGAGCTCGTCCTCCACGCCGTCGAGCAGAAGGGCGTTGACCTTGATCGGCGAGAACCCCGCCGCGAAGGCCGCGTCGAGGCCGGCCAGCGCGTCGGCAAGCCGGCCCCCTCGACTGATCCGCGCGAAGCGCTCCGCGTCGAGGCTGTCGAGGCTGATGTTGACGCGGCGCAGCCCGGCGCGGCGCAGATCGGCCGCGTACCTGGGCAGCAGCACGCCGTTGGTGGTCAGCGAGATGTCGTGGATGCCGCTGGTGCGGCCGAGCATGCCGACGAAGTCGGCGCAGCCGTGCCGCACCAGCGGCTCGCCGCCGGTGATGCGCACCTTGCTGATGCCGCAGCCGGCGGCGACGCGGGCGAACGCCGCCAGCTCCTCGTAGCTGAGGATGTCGTCGTGCGCACGCGCCGGCACGCCCTCGGCGGGCATGCAGTACGTGCAGCGCAGGTTGCAGCGGTCGGTGATCGAGAGGCGCAGGTAGTCGACCCTGCCCTGGGTGTTGTCGGGGATGGCGTTCACGCGGGCTCCAGTGTAGCGCCCGCGCCGCCGCGCGTCATTTCTCGAGCATGACCTCGGTGGACTTGATGATCGCCTTGACGCTGTCGCCGACCTTGATGTCGAGCGCCTCCGCCGAGCGCCGCGTGATCACCGACGCCACCTGGTGACCCGCGACGTCGAGGACGATCTCGGCCATCACCGCGCCGAGCACCACGCTCTTGACCGTACCTGGCAACTGGTTGCGCGCACTGAGCGCCATCGCCGACCTCCTTCATTCGCTGCCGCCTGTTCACGAGAGTCGCCTCTCGTGCCGTGCGATCGGGTGCACCGCCGACGCCTTGAAGGCCGCGACCACGTACCCGCCGACCTCGATGCCGAGCTCCTCGGCGGCCGCCCGGGTGACCAATGCGGCGATCTCCGTGGACTCCGCGGCGACGACCACGTGAAGCAGGCGCCCCGACGGGCTGACTGATTTCACCATTCCCGGCAGCACGTTGCGCAAACTGGTGCTGTGCTCGGCCGGAGGGCCGGCGAAGAGCACGACGTCCTCGGGGGGCAGACAGGCGACGGCGGGGCCATCGGCGGCCTCGCGACAGGCGATCTCGACGCCGCTCGCGAGGCGCAGCCGTGTGGAGCCGTCGGCGGCGTTCACGATCTCGCCCTCGAGGTATGCGTCGAGCCCGAGGAAGTCGGCGAACGAGGCGCTGGCCGGGTGCGCGAAGAGGTCGACCGCCGACCCCGTCTGCACGATGCGGCCCTGCTCCAGAAAGCTGACGCAATCGCCCACGGCGAGCGCCTCGTCGCGGTCGTGCGTGACCCACACCACCGCCATGGCGCGCGCCGCGAAGATGTCGAGCAGCTCGGTGACCAGGGTGCGACGCGTGGGCGGGTCGAGGGCGGCGAGCGGCTCGTCGAGAAAGAGGACGGCGGGGTCGACGGCGAGCGCCCGGGCGATGCTCACGCGCTGCGCCTCGCCGCCCGAGAGCCTGTCCGGCCTGCGCGCGGCCAGATGGGCGATGCCCAGGAGGTCGAGCGCCGCGGCGGCGCGGCGGCGCGCCTCGGCGCGGGCGACGCCGCGCAGCCGCAGGCCGCTCTCGACGTTGTGGCGCACGCTCGTGGCCAGGAGATACGGCCGCTGGAAGACGGCCGCCGTTCGGCGCCGCAGGGCCAGCCGCGCGGCGGCCGTCGCGACCGCGCGGCCCTCGAGCTCCAGCGTCCCTCGCGCCTCCTCGAGCCCGTTGAGCGCCTTGAGCAGCGTGCTCTTGCCGGCGCCGTTGGCGCCGAGCAGCACGTGCACGTCGCCGGGAAGCAGCTCGAGGGTGTCGACGTGCGCCAGGGTGCGGCCCGCGCGCACGACCTCGAGGTCGCGGGCCACGAGCACAGGGACGGCCGAGGCGGAGACGCTCACGCCCGCCGCCTCCCCTGCTGCTGCACGACCGTCATGGCGAAGTTGGCGCCGAAGGCGAGGATCATGAGGATGATGCTCAGGGCGATGGCCACCGACCAGCGGCCGATGCGCGTCTCCTGCACGATCGCCGTGGTGAGCACCTGCGTCTGGCCCTCGATGTTGCCGCCCACCATCATCACCGCGCCGACCTCGCTGATCACGCCGCCGAAAGCGGCCATCACCGCGGCGAGCAGCGCCACCTTGATCTCGCGCAGAAGCAGGACGAATCCCTGGAGGCGGCTGGCGCCGAGCGCCGCGATCTGCTGCCGCATGCCCACGTCGATCTGCTGCAGCGCCGCCAGCGAGAGCCCCATCACGATGGGCAGCGCGATGACGACCTGAGCGATCACCATGGCCCACGGCGTGTACAGCCAGCGCAGGTCGCCGAGGGGTCCGTTGCGGGTGAGGAACAGCGACACCAGCAGTCCGACCACGACCGGCGGCGCGGCCATGCCGGTGTTCGTGGCGGCCACCACCACGCGCCGGCCGCCGAACTCGTTGAGCGCGACCGCGGCGCCCAGCGGCACGCCCATGGCGACGGCGATGACCAGCGCCAGACCCGAGATCCACAGCGAGCGCCAGGCGATCTCGTAGATCGAGCCGTCGCCGCCGAACAGCAGGCGGAGGGCCTCGACGACGCCGTTCCAGATGAGGTCCATGGCGCCCGCGGCCCGTCAGGGGGTCGCGTACTCCTCGCTGCCCAGAGCGCCGGCAAACGGCGTGAAGAGCTGCTTGCCGTACTTGTCCACGCCGTAGGCGCCGATGGCTTTCTGGCCGGCGGCGCTCACGAGCGCCTGCGCCATCTGCTCGGCGGCGGCGGCGTTGACCGTGGGGAACTTGTTCTGGTTCACGATGATGACGCTGTAGACGTTCACGAGGTCCGGGCTCCCGGTGAACAGTGGCGCCAGATCGAGCGTGTCCTGCAGCGACAGGAACGTCGCCAGATCGGTGAGCGTATAGGCCTGCTTCTCGCTGGCGATGCGCAGCGTCTCGCCCATGCCCTGACCCGTGCTGATGTACCACGAGCCCGCCGGCTGCACGCCGGCCGCCGTCCAGATCTTGAGCTCCTTCTTGTTGGTGCCCGACTCGTCGCCGCGCGTCACGAACGTCGCCGCACGCGCGGAGATACCGGAGAAAGCGTCGGCCGCGGTCTTCGCCCGCTTGACAGCGGCGGGGTCACTGCCCGGCCCCACGACAACGAAGTGGTTCGTGGCCACCGGCAGGCGCAGAGTACCGTCGCCCGCCGCCATGAAGGCGGCCTCATCGGCCGGCGAGTGGACGAAGAGCACGTCGGCCTCGCCGCTCGAGCCCATCGCCATGGCCTCACCGGACCCGACGGCCAGCACCTTGACGGTGACGTCGGGCGCCGTCTTCGCGAACAGCGGGAGCACGACGTCGTCGATGAGCCCCGAGTCCTTGAGGCTCGTGGTGGTGGCGACGATCAGCTCGTCGCGCTTGACAGGGTCACTGGCGCCGCACCCGGCGAGCGTCAGAAGCAGCACCACGAGCCCGAGGGAGGCCGCCGCCGCAGAGGCGAGACTGAGGTGAAAGGCCGAACCATGGGACTGACGAACTGGCATCATGCCGCCCTCCGATTGGTCGCTCCGGCGCGCGGCCGGAAGGGTCATCCTACAGGCGGCGCTCAGACCACGTGAACCGCCGCGGCGGGAACGCGCAGGCTGACGGTGCCGCCCTGCTCGATCGCGAGGGCTTCCAGCTCCCGGGCGGCGACTGCCACGCGAAACAGCGGCGGCACGTCGACCTCGACCACCGAGGTCGCGCCCGCACAGACCACGCGCCGGACACGGCCCGTGAGCAAGGTATCGCCCTCGCCGACGCGCGGGCATCCCTCAGGGACGACTGTGATCGCGTCGGCGCGGACCACCGCGTGATGCACGCCTGCCGGCGCCGGGCCGGAGATGCGTAACGTGCCTCCGAGTGCCAGAGCCAGACAGCTCGAGTCGCCCGGCGCCGGCCGCGCCTCGAACACGTTGCGGGCGCCCGTGAAGCGCGCCACCTCAACGGTCGCGGGGCGGCGCAGCACATCGCCGGGAGCCCCCACCTGTTGCAGCCGCCCGGCGACCAGCACGGCGAAGAGCCCGCCGACCGCGAACGCCTCCCCAAGATCGTGCGTGACGTGCACCACTGTCAGGCCCTCGTCGATGTTGAGCCGGCGCAGCAGGTCCTGCAGCCCTTCGCGCGCGTCGGCGTCGACGGCGCTGAGCGGCTCGTCCAGCAGCAGCACACGCGGCCCGGCGGCGAGCGCCCGCGCGAGGGCGACGCGCTGGCGCTCGCCGCCCGAAAGGGTCGCGGGACGTCGGTCGAGCAGGTCGGCGACGCCAGTCTCGGCGGCGAGACGAGCGACCTCGGGCCGAAGGGCTCGGCGCCGGCGGCCGGGCCATAGCGACCAGGCGGCTCCGATACCGTAGGCGATGTTCTGCGCCACCGTCAGATGCGGGAAGAGCAGCCCGTCCTGGAACACGAGGCCCACGCCGCGACGCTCGGCCGGCATGCTGGTGACGTCCTCGCCGCAGATCAGCACTGCGCCGCCGCTCACGGCCCGCACTCCGGCGACGGCCTCGAGCACCAGCGTCTTGCCGGCGCCGCTCGGGCCCAGCAGGACGGCGTACTCACCGGCGGGCACGTCGAGGTCGAGCGGCCCCACCGAGAAATCGCCGGCGACGACCTCCACCCCGCGCAGACCGATCACGCCGCGTCCTTGCGCGAGCGCCCGCGCCTCGGCAGCAGCACCGTGCGCGCTACGAGGAAGACGACGAACGCGACGATCACGATGAGCACGGCGGGCGGCTGCGCCGCGCGCAGCCCGAAGCCCTCGA
>JBAXRL010000071.1:0-10354 GCA_037131205.1 Actinomycetes bacterium
GCGTCGACCGCCCGGCCCATGTTGTCCATGACCGGCAGCAAGGACTCGACGACGGCCTCGGCGGCGCGCAGGCGCTGCTGCTCCGAGTCGCGCTGCACGCGCTTGCGGTAGTTGTCGAACTCGGCCTTCAGGCGCCGCAGCTGGTCGAGATACGCGTCGCGGTCGGCCGCCAGCCCGGCGACCTCGTCGTCGACGACGGTCGCGTCGACCGCCGCCACGACCTCTACGGCGCTCTCTTCGGGCGCCGCCTTGGGGCGCGCCGCGCGCCGCTTGCCGTCGTCCTTCGTGTGCTTGCTCTGGGTCATGTCCCTCGTGTGCTCCTGTGTCGTTCCGACTGCCCTGCGCCCCGCGCGGCGAAGCGGCGGCGGGCGGCGTCAGCCGCCGCCCGCCGATAACGTGCGGACCTTACTTGCTTTCTTCCTCGTCGATGACCTCGAAGTCGCCGTCTTCGACGTTCTCGTCGGTCGTCGACCCGCCTTCGCCGCCGCCGCTCGCGGCCTGCTGCTGCTGGGCCTGCTGATAGACGGACTCGGCGAGCTTGTGCGAGGCCTGCATGAGGGTCTCGGTCTTCGCCTTGATGACCTCTTCGTCGTCGCCTTCGAGGGCGGTCTTGACCTCGGCGCCGGCGGCCTCGATCTCCGACTTGGTGGCCGGATCGACCTTGTCGCCCATGTCGCGCAGCGCCTTCTCGGTGCTGTAGACGAGGTTCTCGGCGTTGTTCTTGACGTCGGCCAGCTGGCGCGCCTTCTTGTCTTCGTCGGCGTGCGACTCGGCGTCCTTCATCATGCGCTCGATGTCCTGCTCGCTGAGGCCGCTGCTGGCGGTGATGGTGATCTTCTGCTCGTTGCCGGTGCCGAGGTCCTTGGCGCTCACGTGCACGATGCCGTTGGCGTCGATGTCGAAGGCGACCTCGATCTGCGGGATGCCGCGCGGCGCCGGCGGGATGCCGACCAGCGTGAACTTGCCCAGCGTCTTGTTGTAACGCGCCATCTCGCGCTCGCCCTGGAGCACGTGGATCTCGACGCTCATCTGGTTGTCGTCGGCGGTGCTGAAGATCTCGCTCTTCTTGGTCGGGATCGTGGTGTTGCGCTCGATGAGCTTGGTGAACACGTCGCCCTTGGTCTCGATGCCGAGGCTCAGCGGGGTGACGTCGAGGAGCAGCACGTCCTTGACCTCGCCGGCCAGCACGCCGCCCTGGATGGCGGCGCCCACGGCCACGACCTCGTCGGGGTTCACGCCCTTGTGCGGGTCCTTGCCGATGAGCTTCTTGACCTTCTCCTGCACGGCCGGCACACGCGTCATGCCGCCCACGAGGATCACGTGGTGGATGTCGCTCTTGCTCATGCCGGCATCCTTGATGGCGCTGGTGACCGGATTGACCACACGCTCGAGGAGGGCTTGCGTGAGCTCGTCGAACCTGGCGCGCGTGAGCGTGAGATCGAGGTGCTTGGGCCCGTTCTCGTCGGCCGAGATGAACGGCAGGTTGATGTTGCTGGTCTGCGTGGTGCTCAGCTCGATCTTGGCCTTCTCCGCGGCCTCGTAGAGACGCTGCAGGGCCATCTTGTCTTTGCTCAGGTCGATGCCCTGGCTCTGCAGAAACTCGGCCACCATCCAGTCGACCACGGCCTTGTCGAAGTTGTCGCCGCCGAGGTGGGTGTCGCCGTTGGTGGAGCGCACCTCGAAGACGCCGTCCCCGAGGTCGAGGATCGAGACGTCGAAGGTGCCGCCGCCGAGGTCGAACACGAGGATCGTCTGGTCGTGCTCCTTGTCGAGGCCGTAGGCGAGCGCGGCGGCCGTAGGCTCGTTGATGATGCGCTTGACCTCGAGGCCGGCGATCTTGCCGGCGTCCTTGGTGGCCTGGCGCTGGGAGTCGTTGAAGTACGCCGGCACGGTGATGACCGCCTCGGTGACCCTCTCGCCGAGATAGTCTTCGGCGTCGCGCTTGAGCTTCTGCAGGATCATCGCCGAGATCTCCGGCGGCGTGTAGGAGGTGCCGCTCACGTCGACCACGGCGTCGCCGTTGGCGGCGGCATGGACGTGGTACGGCACCATGGTCAGCTCTTCGGCCACGTCGCCGTACTTGCGGCCCATGAAGCGCTTGATCGAGAACACGGTGTTCTCGGGGTTGGTGACGGCCTGGCGCCTGGCGACGCTGCCTACCAGGCGCTCGCCGCTCTTCGAGAACGCGACCACCGACGGCGTGGTGCGACCGCCCTCACTGTTGGGGATGACGGTCGGCTCGCCGCCCTCGAGCACGGCCATGGCACTGTTGGTCGTGCCCAGGTCGATGCCGATTACCTTGCCCATATAGCTTCCTCCTTGCAGGGATACTCCGATGCGTAGCATAAAACTTGAGTCACATACTGTCAACTTTATGCCCCGTCCCGGCGGAGACGAAACCCCTCAGCATGATCGGCGCCTTCCCGTCGGGCGCCCGCTACGCGCTCTTCTTCGACGTCTGGGCGGCTTTCATGGAGGCGATCCCCTACCTCGGCCCCGTGCTCGCCGCCGTGCCCCCGACCGTCGTGACCGTCTTCGACTCCCCACTCGCGGCGCTCTGGGTGATCGTCACCTTCGTGCTCATCCAGGAGATCGAGGGTCACATCCTCGTGCCGGTGATCATGGGCAGCCGCTTCCGCGTACACCCCGCTGGTCGTGATCCTCGCCGTCCTCGCCGGCGGCGAGATCCACGGCATCATCGGGATGCTCATCGCCATCCCGCTGATCCCGCTGGTCAAGGAAACCATCGTGTTCCTGCGCCCGCGGACACAGCTCGAGGGCTGGGGCGCCGCCGCCGGCGGCGCCATCGACGCGGTGACGCGCGACGCGCCGGCCGAGAGCCCCGGGCCCGACGGGCCCGTTGCAGCCGGCTGAGCTCCCTGCTCCCGTCTCGGCCGCCCGCGCCCCGCTGCCGGCGGCCCGTTCGCCCCGCGCGTGACGGCGCGTCGCGAGGCAGCGCATTCTCGTTACCCGGCGCCCCATTGCCGAAGAGCGCCTGAAACCTCTATACTTGTCGGGATTTACCAGATTGGCGCAGGGGTGCGCGCTGTGTCCGGTCGGCGACCCGCCCGCGAGATGGAGGTCATTCCGTGAAAGTGGACAAGCGTGCGTCTTCCCCGTCCGACAAGAAGGTGACCCTTGCTCAGCGCGGCCTTCTGATCGCGATCCTCGTGGCCGCCGTCCTCGTGGCAGCGACGCCGGCGATGGCTTTCAACGGCTTCCGCGCCGACTACACCACGGCCGCAACGTGCGGCGCCGCGTCGTGCCACCCCGACAAGTACACGGAGTGGATGACCACGGCGCACTCGAGCATCGAGGGCAACCTCGTGCCGATCCACGATGGGCCGCGCTGCGCCGGCTGCCACACCGGCAACTACGACCCGCGGAAGGCGGTGCCCGTCCCCGGCTCGTCTCCGGCCGCGTACCCCGCCGACGTCGCCGCCGACAACGGCGCCTTCTCCGAAGGCATGGTCGGCTGCTCCACCTGCCACTACGGCGACGGCATCCTGCCCACATCGACGCAGCATGCGGCTCCCGCGAGTGCCCTGGCGAACGCCGACATCTGCGGCCAATGCCATGCGAATCAAGGCAGCTCGAAACCGCCGCACGACAAGTACCCTCTGGCAAGCCCGGTCCCGGGCGGCACGATCAACCCACAGTACCCCATCGGCTACAAGATGCTCGGCGAGGCCGGCGGCGGCGGCTGGGTCGACGCCCTGCCACTCACGGACGTCCTGAACATCCCGACTCCGGACGTCCCCATCAACCAGAACTACTACCAGATCAGCGGCGAGACCACGACGACACTGATCTGGGCAGCGGGCACGCACACCTGTTGCAGCGTGACCGGCAGCGGCCTGCAGTACGAAGAGTGGGCGCCGGAGGGTCACGCCAGCGCCCTTGAGGGCCTGAAGGCGGTCACAGGCCCGAATCCGCCTGCCGACTGCCTCGAGTGCCACTCGCAGGACTACCGCATGGCCCCCGACGACGCGAAGCCGACGGGCGCCGAGGCCAAGTACGGCATCACCTGCACGTCCTGCCACGATCCGCACGACGCCGGCGCACAGAGCTCCGTCTGGAGCACAGACCGCAGCCCTCAGCTCACGACCACCCGCGAGAAGCTCTGCGTCGAGTGCCACAACGCGGAGCTCGGAGCGGGCGCCGCCACGGCCGGCAGCACCGTCCATCATCCGATAAAGGAGATGATGAACGGTACCGGCGCGATCGACGTGCGGCGTGGCTCGCCGAGCGTCCACAGGGGCAAGTGCGTACAGTGCCACATGCCTCCGACCGGCTGGGATCGCCATGGCCTCGTGCCCGCTACCGGGGCCAACCACACGTTCACGATCATCGCGCCAGACGTGGCGGCGGAGGCCCTCACGACCAGGCCGTTCCCGACCACGGGCACGAAGCTGCCCATGCCGTACTCGGCGTGCAGCACCTGTCACAGCCGCCCCGACGACGAAGCAGCCACGTGGCTGCAAGGCACGCTCGACGGGCACCAGAAGGATATGCGCGCCTGGAACGCCCGGACCACCGCCGCCCTCGCGGTGGCCGCCAGGCGTCTTGGCTACAAGAGCACCGCGGCCGCCAACACGGCCCTCAACAAGAAGCCGATGAACACGTGGACCAAGGGCCAGAAGGCCTTCCAGAAGTCCTTCACGAACCAGAGCTACGTCGTGAGCGAGGGCAGCTGGGGCATCCACAACTGGGACTACGCGAGGACGGTGATCCTCAAGGCCCTCGAGCAGGCCGGGTCGGTGAAGAAGTAACGGCCACGCAGCCTCCGGGCTCCGCGCGTGTCGCGCGCAGGGGCGGCTCCCTCTTCGGGGGAGCCGCCCCTTCGCTTTCGCGTGCACCGAAGAGTGGAGGGGCTGGACCAGTATCGCGCAGTGCGGCCACACATTTCTTTATGATTGCTAACATGCACCGAATCCTGTATACACCTAGGGGTAGACCGGCATACCCCCAAGGGTGTGCCGGTCTGAGTCGAGAGACAGCGCCATGGGGACAGCGAATCACCGACATCCGGTCCGGCCGCACGGCAGTGACACTTCACTGCGGCGTGGCCGTTTCGTCGCCACGGGCACAGGTGGCCCGTACGATAGTGACCGCACCCCCTCCGGCGGCTCTTTTACGGCGCGAATGCCGCCACACGTGGCCCGGGCCGCGCGCGGCGTCTTCGATCAACGATCCGCGAAGTGGGAGGAGGTGATTCTGTGAAAGCGGACGAACGTTCTTCTCCCCCCACCAACAAGGAGGTGACCATGGCAAAGCGCGTACTCCTCGTCGTGATGATCGTAGCCGCCATCCTCGTGGTGGCGGCGCCGGCGCTGGCCTTCAACGGCTACCGCGCCGACTACACCACGGCCGCTCAGTGCCAGGTCTGCCACACCGAGAAGTATGCGGAGTGGATGACCACGGCGCACTCGAGCGCGGAGGCCAACCACGAGCCGATCACCGACGGCGCCGGTTGCGCCGGCTGCCACTCGGGCAACTACGACCCCAAGAAGGCAGTGCCCGCCTCGGGCGCCGGCACAACAGCCGATCCGTTCGTGTATTCCGCCGAGGTCCCGGCCGACAACGGCGCCTTCTCCGAAGGCATGGTCGGCTGCTCCACCTGCCACTACGGCGGTGAGGTGCAGCACGCGGCGCCCGCAAGCGCCCTGGCGAACGCCGACATCTGCGGCCAGTGCCACTCGCGCTACGGCGACTCCAAGCCGCCGAACGACAAGTACCCGCTGGCAAGCCCAGTTCCCGGCGGCACGATCAACCCGCAGTACCCCATCGGCTACAAGATGCTCGGTGAGGCCGGGGCCGGCGGCTGGCTCGGCGCTCTGCCGCTCACCGACCTCATGAGGGTGCCCACACCGGACGTCCCTGTCGGCCAGAACTACTATCAGATCAGCGTCGCCGCGGAGAGCAGCGAGACGACGTTGACCCTGCCGTGGGCCGCGCGCACGCACGACGGCGGCGCCCTGCAGTATCTGGAGTGGGCGAACGAAGGCCATGCCAACGCGCTGACCCAGATCAAGAAGCTCATCCCCGAATCCGTGATCGATCAGGGCAAGTGCCTCGAGTGCCACTCTCAGGACTACCGCATGGCTGCCGACGACGCCAAGCCGAAGGCCGCGGACGCCAAGTACGGCATCACCTGCACGTCCTGCCACGATCCACATGCGGAAGGCGTGCAGAGCTCGGTCTGGAACGAAGACCGCAACCCGCAGCTCACCGAAACGCGTCAGGATCTCTGCGTCGAGTGCCACAACGCCGAGCTCGGCAATGGCGTCGCCAAGGCCGGCAGCAGCGTCCATCATCCGATGAAGGAGATGATGAGCGGCACCGGCGCGATCGACGTGCCGCAAGGCTCGCCGAGCGTCCACAAGGGCCAGTGCGTGCAGTGCCACATGCCGCCGACCGGCTGGGACCGCTCTGGTTCCCCCGCCGCCACCGCCGGCAACCACACATTCGCGATCATCGAGCCGGAAATCGCGGCGGAAGCCCTCACGACCAATGCGATCGCGGGCGCGAAGAAGCCCATGCCGTACTCGGCGTGCAGCACCTGCCACAGCCGCCCCGGCGACCAGGCCGCCACGTGGCTGCAACACGTGATCGACGACCGTCAGGAAGCAATGACGTCCTGGGTCGAACAGGTCGACGCTGCTCTGTCGGTGGCCGCGAAGAAGCTCGGCTACGCCGACATCGCCAAGGCCAACGCGGCGATCAACAAGATCAAGATGAACAAGTGGACCAAGAGCCAGAAGGCCTTCCAGAAGTCCTTCACGAACCAGAGCTACGTCGTGAACGAGGGCAGCTGGGGTATCCACAACTGGGACTACGCGAGGACCGTCGTTCTCAAGGCCCTCGAGCAGGCCAGATCGGTGAAGAAGTAACACTGGCGCAGCCTTCGGGCTTCGTCTGTGTCGCTTGAAAGGGCGGCTCCCTCTTCCGGGGAGCCGCCCTTTCTCTTTCACGCGCGCAGCGGTCTTGACCGTCCGGACGGACTGAGGACCACGCACGGTTTGCGCCCCTTCCTTCCGAATCGGCTGCCGAAACGGCCAATTGGTTGCCGAACCCTACACATCCGCGCGCCGACGCTGTAGAATGTGGCGCGCGGGCCCCTGCGGCTCGCGCCGGCGGGCCGTCGTGCCCGCAAGGAGCGGCACGCTTGTTGCGGAGCACTGCGCTCCCGCCAGGCGCCACCCATTTCTGGCTTGAGAACACCGAAGGAGAGAACCCAGCATGGCAGCGAATCAGATCGACCGGCAGCTCATCGCCGACCTCAGCGCCCGCGAAGAGAAGCAGCTCGAAGAGCAGTCGCCGAAGTCCTACGAGATGTATCGGCGCGCCATCAAGCACATGCCGATGGGCGTCGCCTCCACCTACCATGCGCGCGACCCGTACCCGGTGTACTTCACGCACGGCAAGGGCCCGCACATCTGGACGGTCGACGGCCAGGAGATCGCCGACTTCCACAACGGCTACGGCTGCATGGTCCAGGGTCACGCCCACCCGCTGATCGTCGAGGCCATCCAGAAGCGCGCCCCGCTGGGCACCCAGTTCGGCCTCCCCACCGAAGACGCCATCATCATGGCCGAGCATCTCGCCGGGGCGTTCAAGCTGCCGCAGTGGCGCTTCGTCAACTCGGGCTCCGAGGCCACCATGGACGCCATCCGCGTGGCCCGCGGCTTTACCGGCCGCGAGCCCATCGTCAAGATGTTCGGCTCCTACCACGGGCATCACGACTACGTGATGGTGTCGCTCGGCGTCGCCGACTTCGGGGATGTCGGTCCCCGCGACGACTACAAGTCGATCTCGTATGGCGCCGGCATCCCGCAGAGCTCCATCGACCTCACCGTGGCGGTGCCGTTCAACGACGTCGAGAACATGAACAAGCGCATCGAGCGCATGGTCGCCGAGGGCAACGCCCCCGCCGCGCTCATCATGGAGCCCGCCATGATGAACCTCGGCGTGGTGCTCCCCGAGCCCGGCTTCCTCGAAGGCGTGCGCGCCATCACCAAGAAGCACGGCATCGTGCTCATCTTCGACGAGGTCAAGACGGGCATCTGCACCGCCCGCGGCGGCGCCGTGGAGCGCTGGGGCGTGGTCCCCGACATGATCACCCTGGGCAAGGCCCTCGCCGGCGGCACGCCCTGCGGCGCCATCGGCGGCAGCGCGGAGGTCATGGCCAAGGTCAACGACGGCACCGTGTTCCAGGTCGGCACCTACAGCGGCAACCCGCTCAGCATGGCGGCCGCCCGGGCGAGCTTCGAGCAGGTCATGACCGACGACGCCTACAAGCACCTCAACCACCTCAACGACCGCATCATCGCGGGCTGCGACGCGGTCTGCGCGAAGTACGACTTCCCCGCCTACACGGTCGGCATCTCGTCCAAGGGCTGCGTCAACTTCGCCGACGGCAAGATCACCGACTACGAGTCGTTCATCAAGTACCAGGACCACGATCTCGTGGCGCTGGCCTGGCTCTACAACTTCAACCGCGGCATCGTCATCGCCCCCGGCCGCGAAGAGGAGTGGACGCTGTCGATCGCGCACACCGACGCCGACATCGACCTCTACGTGAGCGCCTTCGACGAGCTCATCAGGGACGTGAGCGCCTGACGGCGAGCGCGGCGCATGCGTGAGCCGGCGGCCGAAGGGCCACCGGCGAAGAGCGCAAGAAGGGGCGGGCGGCCGAAGGGCCACCCGCCCCTTCTTGTTGCGCCTCAGCGACGTCCGGGACGCGCGCCCTCACGGCGCGGCGCGCCGCGGCTCCGCGCGCCACGGGGCAGCGGATCCGTGGCTCAGTACTCTTCCTGAGACAGCGCCTTGTCGATGGTGCGCTCGAGCTCGCCGTCCAGCTTGAGGTCGTCGCCTCTGGGCACCGTCCTCTCGCCGCTGTCTCGCGACAGCAGGGCCGCCTCGCCGCCGACAATGGCGTCGAACGCCTTGACCTTGAGACGGGCGCGCGTCTCTTCGATGCGGCGGCGCATCTCGGCCTGATCGATGGTGCCGCCTTCGCGCCCCGCCGGCTCTTCTTCGGCGGCGGGCTCTCCGGCGACGGGCCCCTCGGCGCGGCTCCGCCCCTCGGCCCTGACCAGCAGCACGCCCGCCTCGACGAGCCTCCCGAGGATGCTGAGCGCCGTGATCTCTTCGAGGCCGCTGGCCGCGTCGATCTCGGCCACGGTGCGCCGGCCGTCGACCTGCATGAGCACGATGAGCTCGTCGCGCCCCAACGTGAGCGCGCTCCTCGGCAGCGTCCGGTAGTCGCCGTTGCGCACGAGCACGGGGTTGGACCGCCCCAGCATCTCGACGGCCAGGAAGAGCTCGGCGCCGAGGGTGGAGATGTCGAGGAGCACGTCGCTCGTGTCGATGGTGATGAAGTCCACCGGCTGGGGGTCGGCGTCGACCACGAAGACGAAGGTACCGGTGGCCTCCAGCTTGGCGGCCACCAGCGTGTGGGCGACCTGGCGCGACAGCACCTCGAGCAGGTCGCGCTCGTCGACCAGCCCGCTCTGGACGAGGATCGTGCCCAGCGGGCGCGGGCTCGCCTCCTGGCTCGCGAGGGCCTCCAGGAGCTGGACGTCGCTGACCAGCGAGCGCTTGAGCAACTGGCTGCCGATGACGGTGTCGGTGGCCACGCGCGTGGAGTCGCGCGTCTCGGCGATGCGGCCCTGCACGAAGTGCACGTCGATGAGCCGCGCGGGACACTCGATGTGCAGTGTGCCGGAGCGCCGCGCACGGCCGAGTGTCTGGAGGATCTCGACCACGCCGAAAGTATCGAGGGTGCCCTGCATGGTGCCCGGAAGTCTATAATCGCAGCCCATGAACGTCGACCTGCACACCCACACCTACCCCGCCTCGGACTGCTCGCAGATCAGCTTCCGCGACTACATCTCCTGGTGCGTCGAGCACGGCGTCGAAGCCGTGGCGCTCACCAATCACGGCGACCTCGCGGACAACCGCAGCCTCGCCCCGGCGCTCGCCGCGGAGGGCGTGCTGCTCGTCCACGGCGTCGAGATCAGCACGCTGTTCGGCGACTTCGTCGTCTTCTCGCCGGACCTCGACTATCTGAGCACGTTCGCCGCCGTGCAGGGCGCCCCGCGGGCCGCTGAGATCCCGGACGACGCCGCCGTTGTGTGGGTGCACCCGGCGGCGGGCGGCGGGCGCAGCGGCTCCGCCTTCTACCCAGGCCTCGAACGCATGGTCGCCGGCGTGGTCGACGCGGTGGAGGTCTACAACGGCAACTGGCTCGGCGAGCGCTACGTGACCGCCGCCGAACAGATCGCCGCCCAGCTCGGCGCGGCGCGCACCGGCGGCAGCGACGCGCACGTGGCCGGGCAGATCATGGCCT
>JBAXRL010000072.1:0-10309 GCA_037131205.1 Actinomycetes bacterium
GACTGCTGCTGCCGCAGATCACCGTGGGATTCACGGTGCCCCAGGCGGAGGCCGCGCAGATGCTGTTCGCCGTAGGCGCGGGCCTTCTTACCTTCATCGGCGTGGTCTTCTCGCTGCTGTTTCTGGTCGTGCAGTTCGGTTCGACCACCTTCACGCCGCGCCTCAACCTCTTCCACAGCGCGCCGATCGTCTGGCATGCGTTTGCGTTCTACACGGGCGTGCTCGTCTACGCCTTCGTCGCCGCCCTCAGCACGAGCGGCGACGATCGTATGACCGGTCTGGTCCCCGTCGTCACCATCGTTCTGCTGCTCGTCGCGATCGCCCTCTTCCGCACCCTGCAGATGCGTGCCTTCAGCTCGATACAGCTCGCCGCCACGCTCGCCCAGGTCACGCAGCGCGGGCGCCAGGTCCTTGACGGGGTGTATCCCGACAAGCCGCTACCCGAGGCCGGCGATCCCGAAGGGCCCCGCGCTCTGCCCCACGGCACGCGCGAGGTGATCTGGATGGGTGGGCCCGGCATCCTTCAGGCCATCGACGTCCCGCTCATCATCAGTACCGCCCGCGATGCCGACGCCGCGGTCGAGATTCTGGTGCCATTCGGCGAGACGGTGCAGCAGCGGGCCCCGGTCGCCCTCGTCCACGGGCCTTCGGACCCGTCGCTGGACGCCGTGGTGGTGAAGGCGATTCGGACTGGCCCGGACCGCACCTTCGAGCAGGACCCCGCACTCGCGTTCCGTGTGCTTGCCGACATCGCGCTGCGAGCCGTGTCATCGGCGATCAACGACCCGACCACGGCGGCGCAGGTCCTCGACAGCGAGGAGAGCCTGCTGCGGATGCTCGTCGGGCGCGACCTCGACGTTGGCGAAGTGACTGGGCCGAGCGGCAACGCGCGCGTGCTGCTGCCCCTGCCGCGCTGGGACGACTACGTGGCTCTGGCTTTCGACGAGCTCATCGAGATGGGCGCCGATCACGTGCAGGTCCGGCGGCGCCTCGAGCGCCTGCTGCGCGACCTGATCGCATTGGCTCCCGCCAGTCGCCGCGCACCGCTGCAGAGGCGTCTTGACGGCCTTGCGTCCGGGCGTTCGACGGCGGAGTAGGATACGCCGGTGGCCGCGCCGCGAGCGACCGGGGCAGGAGCCGGGACCTGTCAAACAGTGGCGATCCGAAGCGCTTTCTGGACCGACGCGAGGGGGTAGATGCGATGATCGGCCTCGCGACCATCATGGTCATCATCATCGTCTGGGGCGCGGTCTCCCGGCCGCTCGACCGGCGCGGGGTCACCTCGGCGATCGTCTTCGTGGGCGCCGGCTTCATGGCCGGAGCGACGGTGTTCGGCCTGCTCGACGTGTCCGTCGAGAGTGAAGTGGCGCAGCGCGTCACCGAGGTCGCCCTGGTACTCCTGCTCTTCAGCGACGCCGCGCGCCTCGACCTGCGCGCCCTGCGCCACGAGCTCGGCTGGCCGAGCCGCCTCCTGCTCATCGGGCTGCCCCTGACGATGCTCGCCGGGGCCGGGGTCGGCCTGCTCGTCTTCCCCGGCATGGCGCTCGCCTCCGTCTTCCTGCTCTCGATCATGCTGTCCTCGACCGACGCCGCCCTCGGCCAGAAGGTCGTCACCGACCCCTCCGTGCCGGCCCGCGTGCGCCAGGCGCTCGACGTGGAGAGCGGCCTCAATGACGGCCTCGCCGTGCCCTTCTTCCTCGTGGCCCTCGACCTCGCCAACGCCGAGCTCACGACGGGCGTCACCTGGGCGGTCGTCAGCAACGCCGCCGAGCAGATCGGCTGGGGGCTCGCGGCGGGCCTGGCCGCGGGGCTTTTCGGGGCGCTGCTCTTCCGCCTCGCCGCGCGCCGCGGCTGGATCGGCGGCGAGTGGCGGCAGATCGTCGTGCTGGCCGCCGCCCTCCTCGCCTACGCCCTGGCCCTGACGCTCGGCGGCAGCGGCTTCATCGCCGCCTTCGTCGGGGGCCTCGCCTTCGGGCGCTTCTCGGCCCAGCAGGGCTCGGCGGTCACCCTGTTCACGGAGGAGGCCGGCGGCCTGCTCGCCGCTGTCACCTGGATCGGCTTCGGCGCCCTTGCCCTCGGCCTCGCCATCCCGCACGTCACCTGGCAGATCGCGCTGTACGCGGCGCTCAGCCTCACGCTGGTGCGCATGCTCCCGGTGGCGATCGCCATGGCCGGCCAAGGCATGCGGCGCCCGACCGTGGCCTTCATCGGCTGGTTCGGCCCGCGCGGCCTCGCCTCCGTGGTATTTGCGCTCCTCGTCGTAGAGAGAGGAGTGCCCGAGGAGCAGACGCTGCTCACCACGGTGGTCCTCACTGTGGCGCTCAGCGTCCTGCTGCACGGTCTCACCTCGGCGCCTCTCGTGAGCGCCTATCACCGCTGGTACGAGAGCCACGCGAAGGTCCACCCGGCGGCGGCCGAGGCGGCGCCCGCGACGCTGCCGCGACGTCGGCGGCACCTCGGCGCCGCCGACGTCGAGCTCCTTCGCAACGGCGAGCGGCCGGGCTGAGCGGCAAGCCATCGCAGGGACTGCGCAACCCCACCCTCGGGAGGACGAGATGAACGTACCTGCATCGGGTGACACCAGCATCGTGAAGCGCGAGCGCAGGGCGGCGACGCCGATCGCCGGCGCCATCGCCGGCATCCTCTTCGCCGTGCTGTTCGGCGTCAGCACCATGCTGATGAACACGACGATGTCCAATCTCTCCGACGACACGGGCGCATGGCTCGAGACCGGCGTGGGCCGATTGAAGCTCGCCCTCGAGCTCCTGCCGTTCGCCGGGCTCTTCTTCCTCTGGTTCATAGCCGTGGCTCGGGAGCGCCTGGGCCGTTTCGAGGACCAGTTCTTCTCGACCATCTTCCTCGGCAGCGGCCTGCTCTTTCTGGCCATGATGTTCGCGGCCGCCGCCTCGGCGGGCGCTCTTGTGGCGGCCTACGCCCACGACCCGACGGGGTTCGCCGCCAGCAGCGGGTACTTCTACGCCCGCCAGATCGTCGCGCAGATCTTCGGCATCTACGCGCTCAAGATGGCCGCCATCTTCCTGATCTCACAGGCCACGCTCTGGGTGCGCACCGGGGTGATGCCCCGGTGGATGGCTCTGCTCACCTACGCGTTGGCGCTCGTTCTGCTCTTCATCTTCACGCAGTCGCCGTGGATCATCCTGGTCTTCCCGGCGTGGGTGCTCATGGTCAGCGTGTACATCCTCGTCACGCGTCTCGCCGGAGACCGGCCGGCCGCGCGTGACGACACACCGCGGCCGCAGAGCCGATGAGGTCGCGCGTCCTGACGAGCTTCGCCGCAGGGGCGCGGCTCGTCATGGCCCACGACCTCCCGCGACACGCCGCGGCCCTCACGTACTACCTCGTCCTCGCCGTCTTCCCGATCCTCATCGTGGTCACGGCGCTGTTGGGTATGGTCGGGCTCACGCCCGCCGCGCTGCAGACGCTGCTCGAGGCGGTCGCGCAACTCGGCTCGGAATGGGCTGTCGCATTCGTGCGCGGCGTGCTGGACGGCGTCCTTTCGAGCAGCGGCACGCCCGTCTTGCTCGGCGCCGGCGTCCTCATGGCGCTGTGGACCGCTTCCGGCTATGTGGCGGCCTTCATGTGGGCCTCCGGCGAGATCGGCGGCGAGCGCGACACGCGGCCCTGGCTGGGCGGCCTCGCGCTGCGCCTCGGGCTGGCGCTGCTCCTCGCCGTGCTGGTCACCATGGCCGCGCTGGTCGTGGTCCTCGCCACCCCGTTCGCCCAGTGGCTCGGCGAGCTCCTGGGCGTCGGCGAGGCGGCGCTCGGCTTCTGGACGACCGTAGACTGGCCGTTCTTCTTCGCCCTCGCTGTGGCCGTCTTTCTACTGCTGTACCGTGCCGCGCCGCACGCGCGCATGCGGCGCGTCCGCGACGACCTCGTGGGCGCCTTCTGCGGCGTCGCCGTGTGGCTTCTCGCCTCCGCCCTCTTCAGCCTCTACCTGGCGAACTTCGGCTCGTACGAGCGCGTGTACGGCGTGCTCGGGACCGCGATCGCCTTCCTCGTGTGGGCGTGGATCCTCGACCTCACGCTGCTCGGCGGCCTGGAGGTGAGCCTGGCCCTCGGGAGGCGGCGCGCGAGTGCGCCGAAGGCGGACGGCCACGACGCGTGAGAACGGCGGGCAGTGGATCGACGCCCGGAGCACCCTCACAGGAAGCGGCACGCGAGCGTTGAACACAGTCCGATGCGCCCGTCGGGCGCGACCCCGAGGCAGCGAGGAGATTGTGGAAGTCCCCGACCTGACGCGCTGGCAGATCCCCGAACCCCTGCGCAAGATCGGTACTGCGAGCTGGCTGACACTCGGCGCCGCCGCCCTCGGAGTAGGAGTCCTTCTCCTGCTCGCGGTGGCGCGCACCATCACCGTACCGCTGATCCTCGGCATCATGTTCGGCATCGCCGCGTTTCCGCTCACCGACTGGGTTGAGCGCCGCCTCCATCGTCGAGCTCTGGCGGCGCTCGTGGTCACCGCGCTGGCCGTCGCGGTCACCGCTCTGGCCGGCTACATCGTCGTCGACCAGCTGATCGGCCAGGCAGCGACGATCGGTAAGAATCTCGAAGCCGGCGCGCAGGATCTGAAGACGGCGGTCGGCAGCGACAGCGGCGCTGCGGACGCCGTCGATCGGCTCGAGACCAGCGTCAAGGACAACTGGAAGACGCTGCTGCGAGGGGCGATCGCTCTGGCCGGCGGGGCCGTCAGCAGTCTGGCAACGCTGTTCCTCGCCATCTTCCTCTCGTTCAACATCTTCTTCCTCCTGCAGAAGGACGGCCGCAAGCTCAAGCGCTGGGCCGCCCGGCACCTCCTGTTGCCGCCGCCGCTCGCCGCCTCGATCCTCGGCGACGCTGTACACGCCGTGCGCGGCTACTTCGTCGGCACCTCGATCGTCGCTCTCCAGAACGCCGGCGTGATCTTCATCGCCGCCCTCGCCCTCGGTACGCCGATCCCGTTCGTGATCGCCGTCGTCGTCTTTCTCTTCGCCTTCGTCCCCTTCATCGGCGCCATCGTCGGCGGCGCCTTCGCCGTGATCATGGCCTACGCCGGGGGCGGGACGACCGACGCCCTCATCATGCTGGTCGTTGTCTTCATCGCCAACGGCGTGCTGCAGACGGTCGTCCAGCAGATCGCCCTGGGGTCGGCCCTCAACCTGAACCCGCTCGCCGTGCTCGTGGCGACGATCACGGGCAGCATCATCGCGGGGCCGATAGGCGGCGTCATCTCGGCCCCGCTCACCGCCACCGCGGTGATGGCCGTCGGTCGCATCCGCGCCTCGGGCATATTCGCAGCCTCCAGCGAGCAACCTGCGCCAGACGTTCTCCCCGACACGGGCTAGACAGACAGCGCGTGGAGTACTCTCACCAGGAAGCGCCAGAAGCGCTCGACGGTCGGGCTGCCGGCGCGCTCGTACGGTGAATGGGGGAGCTCGATCTGCGGGCCGGGACAGGACAGGCGGGGCTGTGATACAACAGGAGGCCTTCGTAGCCGGCACGACGGTCTGAGGCCATGGACAGAAGAAAGCTCGTTCCCGCGATAACCGCGCACCTCAGCTGGTCGGAAGCGGCGAGGGCGCTGCTGTGCATGTTGCCCATGCTCGTCGCGGTCGCCATCGGCCAGATGACGTATGTCGTCGCCCTTGGGCAGGGCGGCTTCTTCTTCAGCTCGCTGCTGTTGCCGCGGCGCATCAGCGGCCGGCTCATCATGGGCTCGATCCTGATCGCGCTGGGCATGGGGTTCTACCTGATGGGCGGCACGGTGGCGCCGCTGCCTGTGGTCGCCGTGATCTTCACCTTCTTCGTGGCGCTCAACCTGAGCTTCCTGACCAGCTGGAGCATCGGTGGCCCCATCGCGCTGTCGATCGTCATGATCTACACGGCGGGGCTCAACACCGGGAGCCCGGAGAAGGCCGCCGCGAATTTCCTCGCCTTCGCCCTGGTCATGGGGTGGGCGACCCTCGTCTCCGTGCTCCCCGTCTGGCAGCCAATGATGCCCCCGGCGCCCGCGCGCCCGCCCACCAACGCCGAGCTCGCCGAACAGGGGTTCCGCATGGGCATCGGGACGTCGCTGGCCCTCGCGATCTCCTATATCTTCGAGTTCGCGAAGATCGGCTGGTCGGTGAGCGCCGTCGGCAGCGTGGTGCGGTTCGATCAGGACATGTCCAGGAAACGGGCCATGGCCAGGCTGCTCGGCACGCTCGGCGGAGCGCTCATCGCCGGCTTTCTGCTGGTCAGACTGGACTCGGTCACCACGCTCGTCCTCATCGGCGCGTTCTTCGCGGTGCTCAACGGACTGTACAAGAAGGCGAAGGTCGGGCAGATGCCGCTGTTCTACACGGCGACCATCCTGATCCTGTACAGCCTCAACGACATCGAAAGCGGCAAGGACCTGGCCATGCTCCGCCTCGCCTACAACCTCGTCGGCATCGCCGTCGCCGCGTTCGTGGTCTTCTATCCCTTCCCGATGCTGACGAAGCGGCTCAGGAAGGGAGAGCAAGCTCCGCAGGAGTAGGCCGGCGCAGGATGGAGGAGGCCGAAGTCCCGGCGGACGCCCAGGACGACGTCCTCGCGCAAAACGAGGCGTCGCAGATCGAAGGACTCCGCGCCGCGCTTTCGATCCTGGCGGTGATGGGCGTGATCGCCCTGTTCTTCACGGGGCGGATACCGAAGAAGCGGCCGGGCTCTGAGCCCAAACCGGCGTAGGAGCGACCTGCGCATGCTCTCGATTCCCTTGACATTCTTACATACGAATATAAGATTAGCCCATGTTCCGGTACTCCGTCACACCCGGCATCGAGGCCGACCTGGCGAGGTTCGACGTTCTCGCCAAGCGATTCGATGTGCTCGCCACCTTGCCGCGGACCTGGTCAGGCCATGTGCGACGGGACCTCGAAGCCGAGGCGATCGGGGCTTCAGTGGCGCTCGAGGGCGTGCCCGTCACCGTCGACGACGTGCGTCGCATCCTGGCGGGTGATCGGCCGGCGCGCGTAAGCGAAGGGGACGCGAGCCTCGTCGAAGGCTATCGCGACGCGATGCGTCTGGTCCTACGGCGGGCCGACGACCCCCACTACACATGGACCGCCGAGATCTTCCGCAGCATCCACGAGCGGGTGATGGCGCAGTCCTGGGCTGCGCGAGCCGGGCTGCTGCGCGAGCGGCAGAACTGGCTGCAGGATAGCCGGACCGGCGAGCAGGTCTACTTACCGCCGCCGACCGAGGATGTGCCACATCTGCTCGAGGATCTGGCGGCTTGGCTCGCTCAAGCATCCTCGGACCCGCCCGCGCTGGTTCGGGCGGCGCTCGCGCATGTGATGATGGCGGCCATCCACCCCTTTGCGGACGGCAACGGGAGGACGGCTCGGATCGTCGCCTCTCTGGTCATGTACCGCGGCGGCCTCAGGCATCCGCAGTTCACCAGCCTCGAGGAGTGGTGGGGTCGGCACTCTGACGAGTACTACGAGGCGTTCGCCTGCCTCGGTCCTCAGTGGGACGAGACCGCGGACGTGACGCCGTTCGTGGCCGCGCACGTGTCGGCCCAGAAGCGGCAGGCGGAAGCGCTGTCCCTCAGGCACGGAGCAGAGCAGATCCTCTGGACGGTGCTCGAAGACGTCGCGATCCACGACCTCGGCGCCAAACCCCGGGTGGCGAATGCCCTGTGGGAAGCGTTCTTCGGGCGCGAAGTGACGAATCGCTACTATCGCGGCCTCGCCGACGTGCCCCAGGTCACGGCCTCACAGGACCTGAAGCAGCTCCAGGCGTCCGGCCTTCTCACCCCCGAGGGCGGCGGCCGCAGCCGGTCCTACCGCGGGACGGTCGCCCTCATGCGCCGGGTCGTGGAGGCCGCGGGCCTGGAAGTGGATGTTCGCGGAGCGGCGGCGCCGGATGAGGCTCTGCGGGCCGACGTCTTCGCGGCTCTTGCGGCTCGCACCCGCATTGCGGACTACTAAGAGCCCGCCTCACCACCGCTCCGCGCCGATGGGCGCACAGATCGCCCCAGTATCTGGGGGCTCCGCGCCTCACTCCGTGTCTTGACGCTGCAGGAGCCGCTCGACGTCCGGAGCCGTGAGCTGATGGCGGTGCCGCGGCATCATCGCCGGCGCCGTCTCAGCCACCGCAGGGTGGGTCTCCGCGTGGCTCGCATACCAGCGGAAAGAGGCGCGTACGAAGGGCACCGAGGTCAAGCCGTGGAGGAGGACGCTGTCCGCCTCGGTGGTGACGACCGTAGCCAGCAACGCCTCCCCCTGTGGTATCCCCCGCTCGATGAGGAGGAGGCCGAACACGACCGAGGCGAGGCCTCGAGGGCCGAAAGCAGACCGAAGTCGTCGACGGGGCGCGGCGCATCGTCGCTCAACCACTACGCCGTCGCCGACAGAGCCCGCAGGGTCGGCAGCGTCGGCACGCGCTGCTTCATCCTTCTGCTGCTGGGTCGCGACTTCGACGACCCGCTCTTCCTGCAAGTCAAGGAGGCCGGCCCGCCCGCGCTGGAAGCTCTGGGCGAGACTCGGCGAGCGACGGCCTCAATCGCGGAGATCGAGGGCCTCCTCTGGCGCTCGTTCCACAAATCCCGGAATGGGTCAGGCGCATCGCAGGACGCCGCGACTATGCGTGAATATCGTTACTTGACATTGCGATTTTCAAGGATAGTGTCAGGCCCATGATACCGCGCCCGACCGGGATCGCCGAGATCGACCGTACGCTCGCCATTCATCCGATCGCGGCCTTGGTAGGTCCTCGTCAATGCGGCAAGACGACGTTGGCGAGGATGATCGCAGAGCGTCAGCCATCCACCTACTTCGACCTCGAGAATCCCGTTGATCTGCGCCGCTTGACCGCGCCCCTGAGCGTACTGCAGGAGCTCTCCGGGCTCGTGATCATCGATGAGGTACAACGACGACCAGACCTCTTCGAGCTCCTGCGAGTGCTGGTGGATCGACCTCAGAACGCGGCTCGGTTCCTGCTCCTCGGCTCGGCGTCACCGCACCTGGTCAAGGGTGTCTCGGAATCGCTCGCCGGACGCATCGGATTCATCGACCTGGCCGGGTTCGACCTCTCGGAAGTGGGCGCAGCCGCACGCGACCGGCTCTGGCTGCGCGGCGGCTTTCCGCGGTCCTTTCTCGCGGCGGATGATTCCGCCAGCCAGGCATGGCGCCAGGACTTTGTGCGCACCTTTCTCGAACGCGACATTCCGCAACTCGGCATCACGATCCCGGCGGAGACCCTGAGGCGCTTCTGGACAATGGTCGCCCATTGTCACGGGCAGGTCTGGAACGCGGCGCAGCTCGCCCGTTCGATGGGCACGTCGGAGTTGACGGCGCGTCGCTATCTCGACATTCTCTCCGGCGCCTACGTGGTGCGGATCCTCCCCCCGTGGTTCGAGAACATCCGCAAACGTCAGGTCAAGGCGCCCAAGACCTACATTCGCGACAGCGGGATCCTCCATGCGCTCCTTCAGTTGACGACGCTGTCGGACGTTCAGTCCCACCCCAAACTCGGAGCATCATGGGAGGGCTTTGCTCTGGAACACGTCGTTGGCGCGCTCAAGACCCGTGACGCCTACTTCTGGGCGACGCATGGCGGCGCCGAACTGGATCTGCTCATACGCGCCGCCGGCAAGAACTACGGCTTTGAGCTCAAGTACGCCGATGCGCCCGGGGCGAGCCGTTCGATGCACGTCGCCATTGAAGATCTCTCGCTCGAACACCTCTGGGTCGTCTACCCGGGGACTCAGGAATACGCGCTTGCCGACAGGATCTCGGTCGTTCCTCTCGATTCCATCCCGCGACTGGGACACACGCTTCAACAAAGCAAGGAGTGATGCGACATGACCGAACCCTTCAAAGGCGTCATCAACGTCGACATCCGGGATTCGACGCCCGACTGGGCGCCCTTCGAGTCGCCGAAGGCGCCGGACGGAGCGCCCAACGTCGTCTACGTCGTGCTCGACGACGTAGGCTTCTCGGCGATGAGGTGCTACGGGGGGCCGATCCCGACGCCCAACATCGACAGGATCGCCGCCGACGGCGTGCGCTACACGCAGTGGCACACCACGGCGCTCTGTTCGCCGACCCGTGCGTGCCTGCTCACCGGCCGTAACCACACGCGCAACTCGATGGCCTGCATCACCGAGGCGGCGATCGGCTTCCCCAACGCCAGCGGCACTATCCCGCCCGAGAACGGCATGCTCTCCGAGATCCTCGGCGACCTGGGCTGGAACACGTACATGGTCGGCAAGTGGCACCTCTGCCCGACCGACGAGATGAACCTGGCCGCGCCGCGCCGCAACTGGCCGTCCGGGCGCGGCTTC
>JBAXRL010000073.1:0-10180 GCA_037131205.1 Actinomycetes bacterium
GAGGACGCCATCGAGGCCGTGGTCGCCGCCAGGGCCATCCTCGGGGTGGGCTGAGTATGACGAGCGCGGACGTGACAACCCGCGACGAAAAGCGACCGTTCTGGGCGCAGGGAAGCCTCTCGGTCAGCCACGGCCGGCTGGCAATCGCCGGCCGCGATGCCGAGGCCGTCGCTCGCGAACACGGCACGCCTCTGTACGTCTTCGACCTCACTCGCATCACCGAGCAGGTCGCCGCTCTGCAGCAGGCGCTCGCAAGGGCCGGTCTGCGGTACGTGACCAGGTTCTCGATGAAGGCGCAGCGAGAGCCCGAGGTGCTCGCCCACCTGCGCCGTCTCGGTCCGCCCGTGACGCCGCAGACGATCGGCGCCGACATCTGTTCCCCGGTCGAGCTGGCCAGCGCGCGGGCCAGCGGCTGGCAGGGCGACGAGATCAGCTACACGGGGACCAACGTCTCCGACCGCGATTTCGCGGCCATCTGCGCCCAGCCGATCCGCCTCAACGTCGACTGCCTGTCGCAACTGCGGCGCTTCGCCCGTCACGGACGGGGCCGAAACGTCGGTCTGCGCGTCAACGTGCGCTGCGGAGCGGGGCACAGCGGCCGGTACGGGGGCGACCTCTACAGCAGCGACAAGCCGACGAAGTTCGGCTTCTACGAGGAGCAGCTTCCCGAGGCTATCGAGATTGCGCGCGGGGGTGGGCTGACTATCACCAGCCTCCACTTCCACGCCAGCACCAATCTTGGCGCCGGCGATCTCCCCGCCTTCACCGAGACGGTGCGGCGGGCCGCGGCGATGACATCCTTCCTGCTCGAGGCGGGTTGCCCGATCGACGAGATCAACGCCGGCGGCGGCCTCACCATGGGCGTGTCTGCCGACGGGCCGGCTCTCGATCTGGACGCCTACGCGGCGGTGCTCGCCGAGCATCTCGGACCCCTTGGCCCGGTGGTCTCGGTCGAGCCGGGCGAGTTCCTCTTCGGCGACAGCGCGGTGCTGCTCGCGGAGGTGGTCACGGTCGAGGACCGCCTCGGGGCGCCGTTCGTCGGGCTCGACGCGGGCTGGAACGTCGCCCCGGATCGCTTCCTCTACCAGGTACCGCTCGACTGCGTGCTGTGCCGCGACGTGCTGCCCGGGAGCGAGCGCGCGACGACGATCACCGGCAACATCAACGAGGGCGACGACGTCTTCGCCGAGGACTACCCGTTCGCCGAGGCTCGCGAAGGCGACATCGTCGCCATCCTGTATGCGGGAGGCTACTGGCAGAACATGGTCGCTCCTCACTGCGGCCGCCTCAAGCCGCCGGCCGTGTATTTCGTCGATCGTCTTGAGGCCGGGTCTTGACAGCCGGGAGGGCAACGATGGGCGCGATCGACAGCGTCACTGACTTCATCACGACGACGGCGTGGTCTGATCTCCCGTCCGCGATTCAGACGAAGAGCGTCTCCTGCCTGCTCGATTCGCTCGGTGCGACCCTCGTCGGTACGCGGACGCGCGTCGCGCGGATCGCCGACGGCTTCGCCCGCGAGCACTTGAAGGGCGATGGCGCGACTCTCTTGCGATCGGGAGCGAAGGTCGCGTCGATGGGCGCCGCCTTCGCCAACGCGGTCGCCGCCAACGGCGCCGACATCGACGATTGCGGCATCTACACCGGGGGGCACCCCGGCGCCCAGGTCTTTCCCACGGCGCTCGCCCTGGCGGAAGAGCTGCACCGTTCGGCGCGCGAGCTCCTGACGGCGACGGTGATCGGCTACGAGGTGGCGTTTCGCGCCGGCCGCTGCATGAACGACCGCAACATCAGCGCAGAGCCCAGCGGCTGCCGGGCCTGCGGCTCGTGGGGATCGGTCGCCACGGCGGCGATCGCCGCGCGTCTGCGCGGCCTTTCGCCGGCGCAGACGGCGCAGGCTCTCGGGATCGCCGAGTACCACTCCCCCGACCTGCCGTTGATGCGCGATCTCGACCACCCCGCCATGGTCAAGCACGGCATGGGGATCGGCCCGCTGACGGGGATCATGGCGGCCCAGCTCGCGTCAGCTGGTTTCACGGGGGTGCCGAGCATCCTCGGTTTCGACGAGTATGCGAGCTGGGTCGAGGACATCGGGAGTACGTACCTGCTGCCCATCGGGATCCAATGGAAGCAGTACTCCTGTTGCGGATGGAACGACCCGGCTCTGTACGCGGCCGAGCACCTCCTGCGCACGTGTTCCATCCCCGTGGAGCAGATCGCCCGCATCCGCATCGTCTGCCACAGGGATGCCTTTCGGCTGGGAACGCGGCTGCCCGAGACGACTGAGGAAGCCCAGTTCAACCTGGCATGGCCGATCGCCTGCCTGCTCCTGCACGGAGAGGTGCGACCGGAGCACGTCCTCGAGGACAACCTGACCGACCCCGAGACCTGTGCATTGGCGCGACTTGTCGAGCTCGAGGAGTCGCCGGAGTTTACGAGACTGCTGGATCTGTCCGACGCCGACGACCCGGCCGGCGCGGAGTATGCCGACGTGACGATCGAGCTCGCCGATGGACGCAGCTACACGTCGGGGCCGATCGAGGGCTCCGACTACGACGACTGGCCCGCCGAGCAGGTCGAGCGCAAGTTCCGCTGGGTGCTCAAGGAGACCCTCGGAGAAGTGCCTATCGACGATCTCATCGCGGCCGTCCGGGGTCTGCCCGACGTCGATGACGTGAGCGACTTCGTGTGCGCGCTGCCGGCGCCGGTCGGGCACGATCGGGTAGCGACAAACGAGAACCCGGAGGTTCCCCCATGGAAAGAATGATCCTCAAGGCCTGGGACGAGGAGGATTGCGCGCGCGGGCACGCGGCGGCCCTGAAGATCCTCGAGCGCGTCGGTGTCGAGGTGCGCCACGAGTCGGGGCTGGCGCTGTTCGAGAAGGCGGGCGCGCGCGTCGAGCACACTCGCGTACGCATACCCGCGGAGCTCGTCGAGCAGGCCCTGGCGACCGCGCCGCGCGCCTTCCCGCTGAAGGGTAGAGACGGCGACGGGGCCTTCGACCTCGACGTCCGTGACGGTCCGGTCTACTTCGGATCGGGCTCGGACTGCCTCTACCTGCTCGACCCTCAGACCGGTGAACGCCGACGGGCGCTGGTCGCCGACATCGAGGCCGGCGTGAGCCTGATCGAGCGGTTGCCCAACATCGACTTCGTGATGTCGCTATGGCTGCCCGAAAACGCGCCGCAGGAGGTGGTCGAACTTGTGCAGCTTGCCGCCATGCTGACCTACACGCGCAAGCCGATCGTCGTCTCCAGCGCGCGCGGCGGCGACGCGATGCGCGAACAGGTCGAGATGGCCGAGGCCTGCGGTGGCGCCGGCAGCCTCGCCTGCCTCAACATGTCTTCGCCGTCGCTCATTCTCGACGCGACCTGCGTCGAGAAGACCCTGGCGTGCGCCGAGCTCGGCGTGCCCATGGTCCTCGAGACGGGCATCTCGCTGGGCACCACCGGGCCGGCCTCGCTGCAGACGTCCGCCGCCGTGGGACACGCCGAGGTCATGGCCGACCTGGTGCTCCACCAGCTGGTCAACCCGGGGGCGCCCTTCATCTATGCGGCAGGCATCAGCCAGCTCGACATGCGTTCCACCGTCGATCTCTATTCGTCGCCGGAGGGTGGGCTTGGGAGCCACCTGCAGCTCAACCTCGCCCAGTACCTGTCGCTGCCCACCTTCGACTACGCCGGGTACTCCGACGCGAAGTGCCATGACGAGCAGTGCGTCGCCGAGATCCTGTCGAACACAATCGGCGGGGCCACCTGCGGGGGTACCTTGCTGCACGACGTCGGCTACCTCGAGTCGGGGATGTCGAGCACCTTCGAGGGGCTCATCATGGGCGACGAGTTCGCCGGCTACACGCGCGCCAGTATGCGGTCGGTGCCTTCCGACGAGTCGGCGTTCCTCATCGACGAGGTCGCCGAGGTCGGACCCGGGGGCAACCACCTCGGTCGGCCCCTGACCCGCAAGGCCTGCCGTGAGCTGTGGCGCTCGGAGTTGTTCGACGGGTCCAACTACGGGCAGTGGCAAGCGAGCGGCTCACGTACGTTCGGCGATCGTCTTCGCACCCGGACCGCGGAGCTGCTGGCGCCGGCTCCCGAGCCCGTGGTCGATGCGCAAGCGGTGTCCGACCTAGCGGCTCTAGTCGAGCAGGCACGCAAACGGATGGCGGCTGGGGAGTGACGGGGGTCATCAGGATTCAGCGGAGGAAGGGGTCCAGCCATGAACGCCACTCGGAAGCTGTCGGTCTGCCTGCTGCTTGCGGTTGCGCTGCTCGCGGCGGGCTCGATCTGGGGGCTCTCGGCATCGTTTGCGGAGAGCTCGCCGCCGGCGAGCACCGGCAAGGTCGTGCTCAGGCTCGGTGTCCCGATCGACGCCGACACGCTCAACGTGTTGGTCGGTTACACGGGCGTCAGCTACGAGGTCTGGAGCCTCAACTACGACTTCCTGGTCAACCACGACCCTGAGGGTAACCCGGCCCCCGGCCTGGCCGAGAGCTGGTCGACGTCACCCGATGGTCTTACCTGGACGTTCAAGATCCGTCGGGGAGCCAAGTGGCAAGACGGCGTGCCGGTCACCGCCAAAGACGTGGCCTTCACCTACAACCTCATCATCCAGAAGAAGATCGACACCTACACGCTCTACATGAAGAACATCGAAGAGGCCGTGGCGCTCGACGACTCCACGGTCGAGATCCGCTGCTCCAAGCCCAAGGCCAACATGCTCAGCCTCTGGATCTACATCCTGCCCGAGCACATCTGGAGCAGGATCGACAAGCCCATGAAGTACCAGGTGACGTATCCGATGATCGGCTCGGGCCCCTTCCAGTGCGTCGCGTGGAAGAAGGACAACTTCGTCAAGATGGTCAAGGCGCCCGGCTACTGGGGCGGCGAGCCGACCATCGACGAGATCCTCTTCCAGATCTACACCAATACGGACACGATGACCCAGGATCTCAAGATCGGCGCCCTCGACGGCGCCTACGACGTTCCGCCGGCCCAGTTCGCGGCGCTCTCCAAGACCGAGGGCGTCCAGGGCAGCAAGATGAACCTGTTTGCCTTCGAGTATCTGTCGTTCAACTGCTACTCAGAGTCCACGTCGCTCGGTCACCCGGCGCTCAGGGACGTCAGTTTCCGCCAGGCGCTCAACTGGGCCATCGACAAGCAGAAGCTCGTCGACGTCGGCCTGGCCGGCTACGGGCGCCCAGGAACGACGATCTGCCCTCCCGATGAGTGGCCGCCCGGGCGTGACCCGCACTATGAACCCACCGCCGAAGAGGCCTACGGATTCGACATCGCCAAGGCCAACCAGTTGCTCGACGAGGCCGGCTACTCCGACTCAGACGGCAACGGTGTCCGCGAGCACAAGGGCAAGGACATCAAGCTGCGGCTCTGGAGCCGCACCCAGTCGGCCGCCAGCCAGAAGGAGGCCAAGCTCATCACCGGCTGGTTCAGGCAGTGCGGTCTCGCCATCGACTACTCGGTCGTCGACGACGGCACGCTCAACGACGCGATCTACAACTACGACAAGGCCGGAGCCTACGCTCCCGACTACGACATGTACCTATGGGACTGGTGGGGTTACATCGACGCCGGCGACACGCTGGCCTGCTTCACGACCAGCCAGATCGAATGGTGGAACGACTGCTGCTGGTCGAACGCCGAGTTCGACAAGCTCCAGGACCAGCAGTACGGCGAGATGAACGTACAGACCCGTATGGACATGCTCAAGCGCATGCAACAGCTCATGTACACCGAGTCGCCCTACATCGTACTCACCTACCCCGATGCGCTGCAGGTCAACAACGTCGCCAGGTGGGAGGGCTGGGTGCCGTTCATGGGCAGCGGGCTGCCCTGGTACAGCTCGCTCAACATGGACAGCTATCTGAAGCTCAAGCCCGTAGCCGGCGCCGAGAGCCGATCGGGCGGCACGAGCAGCACCACCTGGATCATCATCGGCGTGGTCGCCGCCCTCCTGGTGATCGTCGTGAGCGTGCTTCTCACCCGCCGCGGCAAGGGCAGGGCGATCGAGGAGTGAAGACGAGGATCGAGGTTCTGTCACCCGACGAGCGGGCGCAGGTGCACGAGCGCACGCTGCACGTGCTCGAGACGGTGGGTATGCGCGTCGACACGGCCGCGGGCCGCCGCATCCTGAAGGATGTGGGAGCCCTCGTCGATGAGTCGACGCGCATCGTGCGCTTCCCCCCCGCCCTGGTCGAAGAGCTCCTGGCGCTGGCGCCGCGGCAGTACTCGCTGGGGGGGCGGCGACCGGGCTGGGAGTTCCCGTTGAACGCCGGCGAGGCGACGCTCTGCCTCGACGGCGGTCCGACTCTGGTGCTCGACAGGCACACAAGAGAGCGTCGGCCCAGCACGCGCGCCGACTGGCTCGAGGCGATCCGGCTCAGCGACGCCATCGACGAGATCGGCGTGCTCTGGTCGCCGGTCTCGGGCTGGCTCGCCGGCGAGAGCAGCGCCGGCTTCGTCGACTACGCGGCCGGCATGCAGCGGGCCTTCTCCAAACACGTGCAGGACTCGTTTGACGATCCCGCCGAAGCGCGCTGGCAGCTCGAGATCCTCGAGATCGTCTTCGGCGGACGCGACGAGGTCCGCCGTCTGCACCCATACTCGTTTCTGATCACGCCGGTCTCGCCGCTGGTCATCGAAGCAGCCGGCGCCGACGCCTGGCTGGCGCTGCGCGGCTACGACATCCCGCTGGCGATCATGCCCATGCCCCTGATGGGCGCCACCGCCCCGGGCAGCATGCTGGCGACGACGCTGCTGGCCAACTGCGAAGTCCTGGGCGTCATCTGTCTGGCGCAGGCCGCCGAGCCGGGCACGCCGATCATCCACGCGCCGACTCTGGCGACCATGGACCCGCGCAGCGGACGCCTGGCCGACAACGCGCCCCAGGCCGCTCTCAACATCGCCGGCGTCGAGATGGCACGCTACTACGGCCTGCCGGCCTTTGGGTCGGGAGGCGGCACCGATGCCTTCGCGCCAGGTATCCAGTCGGGGTACGAGAGGACGTTCGGCACCGTGCTCGGGGCGCTGGCCTGGCCAGATGTCCTGGTCGGCCCCGGCGGGCTGGCCGGGTCGACCGTCTTCTGCTTCGAGCAGATGCTCGTCGACGTGGAGGTCTGGCGCCTGAGCCGCAAAGCCCACGCCGGCATCGAGGTCGCTGATGACGGCTGGCTCACCGATGTGCTGCAGCGCGTCGGCCCCGGCGGCCAGTTCCTCTCGGAGAAGTCGACGCGCGTCAACGCCCGCTCCGGCGAGTGGTACTTCTCGCGGCTGGGCTGGCACGGTTCCTGCGACGCCTGGACGGCGGCCGGCTGCCCCGATACGCTCGATGAGGCGCGAGAGAAGGTCGACGCGATCCTGGCTGCACATGAGCCGCTGCCGCTCGGCGAAGATGTCGAAGGCGCGCTGGCTGAGCTCCGCGGCCGAGCCCTGCGTCACGACGGGGGTTCGCCTTGAGTCCGATCGGCCACAGATCGACTGAGAGGTTGGTGAGCACGTGAGCGAGACGCAGTCAGACGCGCGTCCCACTGTCGCCCTCAGACTACGCGACGCCATGCCGTCACTGACGCCCAGCGAGCGCAAGGTCGCCCGCGCGCTTCTGGCCAACTACCCGGTCGTCGGCCTGGGCACGGTCGCGGAGCTGGCCCGGCTCGCGAACGTGAGTCACCCCACCGTGCTGCGCCTCCTGGCGCGCATCGGCTTCCCGAGCTACGGTGACTTCCAGCGCGCCCTGCGCGGCGAGCTCGACGAGCGCCTTGCCTCGGTCTCGGCGGACTTCCTGCCCGACGCCGGCGAGGCCGGCGACAACGTCGGCGCGACGCTGCACGCGGCGCTCGCCAATCTCAGCGCAGACGCGGAGTCGGTCACGGCGGGTGAGATCGAGGCCGTCGCTCACGCCCTCGCCCAGGCCCGCCGGGTCTTCCTGACCGGCGGTGTGACATCGCACGCCGTCGCGTATTACCTCTACCTGCAGCTCGACCTCGTCCGCTCGGGTTGTCGGTTCGTCGGACCCGCGGCATCGCCGACGTGGACGGACCTCGCCGACCTGGGGCAACGCGATGTGATGGTCCTCTTCGACTACCGTGGCTACGAAGCCAACACGCTCGAGATCGCGCGTTGGGCCAAGTCGCGCGGCGCGCGCCTCGTTCTGTTCACCGACCCCTGGCTCTCACCGGTCACGGGTCTGGCGGCGCACCTCGTCGTCACGCGCTGCGAGTCGTCGACGCCGTTCGACACGCTCGTCCCGGCTGTGGCGCTGGCCGAGGCTGTCGCGTCAGACGTCGCCCGGCAGCTTGGCGACAAGGTCCAGGCGCGCCTGGCGGTGATGGAGCGTCTGCTCGCCGCCCCCACCTGTCGCCTCGTCGAGGGTGTACAAGAAGACCAGCAAGAATGAGAGGGACTCCCCCCAGTCGCCGCGGGCGGCGGGCGGACCTTCGACCCCTTCACCGGAGGATCCATGGACAGCAAAGCACCGCCGACGACCGGCGCGAGCGCCAGACCCGGCCACGGCGCCGCCGATCTCGACCCAACCTGGCCGCGGCGCGCTCTCGAAGACCTCTCGCCGACCCCGTTCTGGCTCGACTCTCCGGCGGCCCCGGCGGCCCAGCCGCCGCTGACCAGCTCGGTCTCGTGCGACCTGGCGGTCGTCGGCGCCGGCTACACCGGCCTCTGGACGGCGCTGCTCGCCAAGGAGCGCGACCCGGCGCGCGAGGTCGTCGTCGTCGAGGCCGGCCGCGTCGGCTGGCAGGCCTCGGGCCGCAACGGCGGCTTCTGCATGGCCTCGCTCACCCACGGTCTCTCCAACAACCTCTCGCACTGGCCCCACGACCTCGTGAGCCTCACGCAGGCCGGCATCGCCAACCTCAACGAGATGAGGGCCGACGTCGCGCGCCACGGCATCGACTGCGACTGGCGCGACTGCGGCGAGCTGTGCATCGCCACCGAGCCCTGGCAGGTCGAGGGCCTCAAGGAAGAGGTCGCGCTGGCGGCGCGCGCCGGCGCCGACCACGAGTACCTCGAGCGCGACGCCCTGCGCGCCGAGGTCGACGCGCCGGGCTTCCTCGCCGCCGACTGGGACCACGACGGGGCGCTGCTCGACCCCGCGCGCCTGGCGTGGGGCCTGGCGCGCGTCTGCATCGAGAAGGGCGTGCGCATCTACGAGGGCACGCCGGCGACGGCTCTGCGTCGCGCCGGCGGCCGTTCCGGGGGCGGCGACGGCGTCGTGCTCGACGCTCCGGCCGGCGAGGTGCGCGCCCGCCAGGCGATGCTGGCCACGAACGCCTTCCCGGCGCTGCTCAAGCGCCTGCGCTTCTACACCGTGCCGGTCTACGACTACGCGCTCATGACCGAGCCGCTCAACGACGAGCAGCTCGGCGCCATCGGCTGGAAGAACCGCCAGGGGCTCGCCGACGCCGGCGTCTTCTTCCACTACTTCCGCATCAGCGCCGACGAGCGCATCCTCTGGGGGGGCTGGGACGGCATCTATCACTGGCGCAGCGGCATCCGCTCCCAGTACGAGCAGCGGCGCGCGACCTTCGAACTGCTCTCGCGCCAGTTCTTCGCCATGTTCCCGCAGCTGCAGGGCCTGCGCTTCACGCACGGCTGGGGAGGCGCGATCGACGTCTGCTCCCGCTTCAGCCCGTTCTACGGTACCGCGCTGGGCGGTCGCGTCGCCTACGCCCTGGGCTTCACCGGGCAGGGCGTCGCGGCGGCGCGCTTCGGCGCCAACGTGTGTCTCGACCTGCTGGCCGGGGAGAAGACCGCGCGCACGGCGCTGCCGATCGTCGGCGGCAAGCCGGCGCCCTGGCCGCCAGAGCCGTTCCGCTACGGCGCCATCGAGATCACGCGCCGCTCGATGCAACGCGCGCAGGACAACGGCGGCGAGTCGGACCTCTGGCTGCGCACGCTGGAGAGGTTCAAGCTCGGCTTCGATACCTAGAGGGCATCGAGGAGCAGCCGCGGTTCGTGGTGCAGGTTCGAAAGCTGTCAGCTATTGAGTTTCGTCATTCGATACTTGACTTTATCAATTCGCTGAGGTACATTCGCTTCGTCACGTGAACGAGAGTGGAGTATCTCATGACGAATGACTGGCACGAGCTGACCGATCTCACCGAAGGCCGACGCTTCCTCGTGACCGAGGTGCGCATGGCCTCCGGCATCTCGATCCA
>JBAXRL010000074.1:0-10171 GCA_037131205.1 Actinomycetes bacterium
GGCGAGAGCGGGAGGCGCGCCGGGACATCCGCGTCATCGGCGATCCGGTGCTGCGTGAGCACGCCCTCGAGGTGACGGTTTTCGACCGCAGCCTGCGCAAGCTCGCCAAACGGATGCTCCGCATCATGCACGACGCCCCCGGCCTCGGGCTGGCGGCGCCGCAGATCGGCGTCCTTCAGCGCCTGCTGGTCTACAACGTCGACGACGACCCCAGGATCCTCGTCAATCCGCGGCTCGACGAGTTTTCCGCGGAGATCGAAGAGAACGACGAAGGCTGTCTGAGCGTGCCCGGTGTGACGATGCCGGTGAGCCGGCCCGTGAGCCTGCGGGTGCGGGCCTTCGACGCCGACGGCGAGCCGCTCGAGCTCCACGCCGAGGGCCTCGAGGCGCGCGTCATCCAGCACGAGTACGATCACCTCGAGGGCGTCCTCATCGTCGACCGCACGTCACGCAGCGCCCGCGCCGCCGCCTTGCGCGAGCTCCGCGATCGCGAGGGCGCCGGCCTGTACGGCGCGGTCGGCGGAGGTCTGTGAGCAGCCCGCGGTTCGCCTTTGCGGGTACCGCGCCGTTCGCCGAGCTCGTGCTCGCGGGGCTCATCGCCGCGGACGCGGCGCCCGTCGCGCTGGTCGCCAACCCCGACCGGCCGCGGGGGCGCCACGGCACGCCGCAGCCCCCGGCGATCAAGCTGATCGCGCTCGCGCGGGGGCTGCCCGTGCTGCAGCCGCGGAACGTGTCCGCGCCGGAGGCCGTGGCCGAGCTTCTCGCGCTCGATCTCGAGGTGCTCGTGGTCTGCGCCTACGGGCAGATCGTCGGCCCACGTCTGCTCGAGGCGCTGCCGAGCATCGTCGTCCATCCTTCACTCGTGCCGCACTGGCGCGGCGCCGCGCCCGTGGAGAGGGCGCTCATGGCGGGTGAGACCGGTCTGGGCGTGACCATCCTCAAGATGACCGCCGGTGTGGACGAAGGCCCCGTGGGCGAGGCGCGCCTCGTGCACGTGCCGGCGGACGCCGACGCCGGGCGCGCCTACGAGCTGCTTGCGCCGGCGGCCATCGCCGGCGTACTGGCGACGCTCGAAGGCATGGTCGCCGGCACGCTGCGCTGGCGCGAGCAGAAGGGCGTGCCAAGCTACGCGGCCAAGATCACGCCGCCCGATAGGCTCATCGACTGGACGCGCCCGGCGCCGGGCATCGTCGACCAGGTCCGCGCGCTGGCGCCGCACATCGGCGCCGTGACGGACCTCCTCGGCAGGCGCACGCTCATCTGGCGGGCGGCGGCCGGCGGCGGACCGCTCCCGGCGGCGAGACGGGAGCGGCTGGCTCTGCCGGCCGGCGACGGCTGGGTGGACGTGCTCGAGTTGCAGCAGGAGGGCCGCGGCCGCATGGCGGCCGCCGACTTCCTGCGCGGCGCCGGCCGCGCCCTGGCGGGGCCGTGACGGCCGCGCGCGCAAGCGGCCGCCGCGACGGTTCGGTGAGCCCGGCGCGAGCCGCCGCGTGGCACGCGCTGCTGCGCGTGCGCGCCGCTGGCGGCCGTTTCGACGACTCTCTGGCGGCGTTCCCCGAGCTCGAAGGGCTCAGCGACCGTGACCGGGCGCTCGCCAACGAGCTGGTCATCGGCACGGTCAAGCGTCGCGGTTCGCTGGACGCCGTGCTCGGCGCCTTCACCAAGGCGCCGCTCGTCGACACCGACGCGCAGGTGCTCGACGCCCTGCGCCTGGCCGCCTTCCAGCTTCTGTTTCTCGACCGCGTACCCGCCTACGCCGTGGTCGACGACGCCGTCACGCTCGTCGCGCGCCGCGGCAAGGGGGCCCAGGGGTTCGTCAATGCCGTACTGCGTAAGGTCGCGAACGACGGCCGCGAGAGCTTCGCCACGCTGTCCGACGGCGACGGCGCTCGCGCCTGGGCGGTGCGTCATTCATGCCCCGCGTGGCTGGTCAAGCTGCTGCGCCGCGAGCTCGGCGACGACGCCGCGGAGCGGTTTCTCGTGGCCGCCGACGCGGCCCCCGAGCGCTGCCTGCGCGTCAACACGCTCAAGACCGACGTGCCGGCGGCGCGCACGGCGCTGGCCGCCGGCGGTTGCGCGACGACGGGCGTGCCGGGGCTGCCGGCGGCGCTCGTCTACGACGGGCCGGCGCTCGAACGCTCGGCGGCGTTCCGCGAAGGACTCGTGACGCCGCAGTCGCAGGGCTCTCAGGTGGCTGGCGTGGTGGCCGCCGCGGGCGCCGGGCCGGGCGCCGGCATCCTCGACCTGTGCGCCGCGCCGGGCACCAAGACGGCGCAGCTCGCCGCGGCGGCGCCCGGCGCGCATCTCACCGCCGTCGACGACGACGAGCTGCGTCTCGAGGTGATGCGCCAGAACCTGGACCGACTCGGTGTGCACGACGTCGAGGTCGTGCTGGGCGACGTCCTCGAGCTGCCGGCCGCCTTCGACGGCGCCTTCGACGCCGTCCTGCTCGACGCGCCCTGCAGCGGCCTCGGGACGCTGGCCTCGCGCGCCGACCTGCGCTGGCGGCGCCGCGAGGCGGACATCGCCCGCCTCGCGCAGCTCCAGCGCCGCCTCATCCGCCGCGCCGCGCGCTGCGTGCGCCCCGGCGGAGCCCTCACGTACGCGGTGTGTACCGTGCCTCACGCCGAGACCATCGACGTCGTCGACGCGCTCCTCTCCGAGGGCGGCTGGCGGGTGGACGACCTCGGCGCCGCGTGGCCGGGCATGGCGCACCCGGCGGCCGGCGGCTACCTGCTCGTGTTGCCGCCGGCCCACGGCGCCAGCGCGTTCTTCGTCGCCCGGCTCCGTCGCGGCGCGGGCACACAAGGATAGAATGGCGGCGCGGCTCGGGAGCCGCGCCGTCCCGCGTCACGGAGGAGACCATGCCGGACCTGCTGCACGAGATCCACATCGCGCCGTCCATCCTGTCGGCCGACTTCTCGCATCTGGGCGACGACGTGGAGGCCGTGCTCAACGCCGGCGCGCGCGTCATCCACGTGGACGTCATGGACGGCCACTTCGTGCCGAACATCACCATCGGCCCGCTGATCGTCACGGCCTTGCAGCCGCTCGTGCACGGGGCGGGGGCGCTGATCGACGTGCATCTCATGATCGCGCACCCGGAGCGGTACATCGAGGCGTTCGCGGCGGCCGGCGCCAACGTCATCACCGTGCACCAGGAGGCCTGCGTGCACCTGCACCGGGTGCTCGTGCAGATCCGCGAGGCCGGGGCGGCCGCGGGCGTGGCGCTCAACCCGGCGACGCCCATCGAGACGCTCGCCGAGGTGCGCGAGCACTGCGACCTCGTGGAGATCATGTCGGTCAACCCCGGCTTCGGCGGACAGCGCTTCATCGAGACCTCGCTCAACAAGGTGGAGCGGGCACGCGCGTTCCTTCCCGCCGGCGTCGCGCTCGAGCTGGACGGCGGCGTCACGGCCCTCAACGCGGGCACTCTCGTGGCGGCCGGCGCCAACCTCCTCGTCGCCGGCTCGAGCGTCTTCGGGGGCCGGGACATCGGCGAGCGGTACGCGGCGCTGGCGCAGGCGGCCGGCGAAGCCTTATAATCACGCGGCACGATAAAGCTGCTTCGGGGCGGGGTGAGACTCCCCACCGGCGGTAACAGCCCGCGAGCCTCTTCGGAGGCCGACCAGGTGAGATTCCTGGGCCGACGGTCACAGTCCGGATGAAAGAAGCACGCTGCGACGCCTCGGCGTCGTCCGCCCTGGAGCCTGGCTCCGGGGCGTTTTGCGTATGGACGACGACAGGCACATGGACGAAGCCTTCGCGCTGGCCGAGCGCGGCCGCGGCAGAGCGCATCCCAATCCGCTGGTCGGCGCCGTGCTCGTGCGCGGCGCCGAGGTGGTGGGCAGAGGCTGGCATCTCGGCCCCGGTGAGCCGCACGCCGAGGCCATGGCTCTGGCAGAGGCCGGCGGGCGCGCCGTAGGCGCGACGCTCTACTGCACGCTCGAGCCGTGCAGCCATCACGGGCGGACGCCGCCCTGCGCCGACGCGCTCCTGGCGGCCGGCATCCGGCGGGCCGTGGTCGCCCTCGGCGACCCCAACCCGCTGGTCGACGGTCGCGGGCTTGCGCGCCTGCGAGACGGCGGCGTCAGGGTGGATCTTCAGGACGAGCGTTGGGGGGCGCGTGCCCGCACACAGAACGCGCCCTTCCTGAAGCTCTTGGCGAGCGGGCTGCCTCTTGTGACCTACAAGGCCGCGGTGACGCTCGACGGCAAGGTGGCCGCGGCCGGCGGCGACGCCCGATGGATAAGCTGTCTGGACAGCCGCCGCGCCGTGCACCAGCTGCGCGCCACGGCCGATGCCGTGATGGTCGGCGCCGGCACGGTGCGCCGCGACGACCCCGAGCTCACCGTGCGCCTCAGCGAGGGCCGCGACCCCGTGCGCGTGATCGTCACGCATCGCGGCGGGCTCCCGGTTGGCGCCAAAGTGCTGGTCACGGCGCACCAGACGCGCACGATCGTCCTCGCCGAGCGCGCCGACGGCGCCGCGCGGCGCCTCCTCGAGGCGCGCGGCGCCGAGCTCATCGAGATGGGGGAGGGCGGCCTGCGCGCCGGTCTGGCCGCCCTCGCCGAGCGCGGCCTGCTCGACATCCTCTGCGAGGGCGGCCCCACCCTGGCCGGCGCCTTGCTGGCCGAAGGCCTTCTGGACCGCGTGCTGCTGTTCGTGGCGCCGCTCATCGTCGGGCGCGGCGCGCCCGACCTGTTCGCGGCGCCGGCCGTCGGCGCGGTCGCCGACGCCTGGCGCCTTCACGACGTGGAGTGGCGGCCGGTGTGCGACGACCTGCTGCTCAGCGGCAGCCTGACGAAGGACGGCGCCTGAGTGTTCACGGGGATCGTCGAAGAGGTCGGGACGCTGCGCAGCCTGCGCGTCGGCGAGAAGAGTGCGGTGCTCGACGTCGCGGCCGCGCTCGTCACCGACGGCGCGGCCGTCGGCGACAGCATCCTCAGCGACGGCGTCTGCCTGACGATCACGGGGCTGCGCCCCGGAGGCTTCACCGCCGACGTGATGCCCGAGACCGTGCGGCGCACGACGCTCGCCGACCGGCGCCCCGGCGAGCGCCTTAACCTCGAGCGCGCCCTCACCCTGCAGTCGCGCCTCGGCGGGCACCTCGTGAGCGGGCACATCGACGGGGTCGGTACGGTGGTCCGCGTCACGGCCGAGGACAACGCCCTGGTCGTGGAGCTCGAGGCGCCGCAGGCTGTGAGCGACGTCAGCGTCGCACAAGGATCGGTGGCGGTCGACGGCGTGAGCTTGACACTCGTGGCCGTTGAGGGCCGCCGCCTCCGCGTGTCGCTGATCCCGCACACGGCGGCGGCCACCACGCTGGCGCGGCTCGCGCCGGGCGTGCGGGTCAATCTCGAGGCGGATCTCATCGCCAAGTACGTGTACGCGTTCGTCGCCGGGCGCAAGCCCGCCGAGGGACTCACCTGGGAGAAGTTAGCGGAAGCGGGGTTCTGATGGGCAGCGACCAACAAGGCGCCGGCGGGCAGGGCGGACGGCCTTTCGCGGCCATCGCCGAGGCGCTCGACGATCTGCGCGAGGGCAAGATGGTCATCGTCTGCGACGACGAGGATCGCGAGAACGAGGGCGATCTCACGATGGTCGCGCAGTTCGCGACCGCCGAGAAGGTGAACTTCATGGCGAAGGAGGGCCGCGGCCTGGTGTGCCTGTGCCTCACGCCGAAGCGTTGCGCGGAGCTGAATCTGCCGCCCATGACGGTCAACAACGAGGCGCGCCTGCAGACGGCGTTCACCGTCTCGGTCGAGGCCCGTGAGGGCGTCACCACCGGCATCTCCGCCGCCGACCGCGCGCACACCATCCAGGTGGCCATCGATCCCGCGTCGGGGCCCGAGAGGCTGGTGCAGCCGGGGCACATCTTCCCGCTCATGGCGCGCCCCGGCGGCGTGCTCGAGCGCGCGGGGCAGACGGAGGCCGGCGTCGACCTCGCGCGCCTCGCCGGCCTGAACCCCTCGGCGGTGATCTGCGAGATCATGAACGATGACGGCACCATGGCCCGCGTGCCCGATCTCATCCCCTACGGTCAGACACATGGCCTCAAGATCATCACGGTCGCCGACCTCATCAAGTACCGGCGCCGTAACGAGAGGCTCATCCGCCGGGCCGCCACCGTGTCGATGCCCACCAGGTACGGCGACTTCAAGGCCATCGGCTACGAATCCGTGATCGACGGCGGCCATCACGTCGCCATCGTGAAGGGCGACGTCGCCGGCCGCAAGGACGTGCTCGTGAGGGTGCACTCCGAGTGCCTCACCGGCGACACCTTCGGCTCGCTGCGCTGCGACTGCGGCGAGCAGTTCGCCGAGTCCCTGAGACGCATCGAGGCCGAGGGCCTCGGCGTCGTGCTCTACATGCGCCAGGAGGGCCGCGGCATCGGGCTCATCAACAAGCTCAAGGCCTACGCGCTCCAGGAGCAAGGCATGGACACCGTCGAGGCCAACGAGGAGCTGGGCTTCGCCGTCGACCTGCGCGACTACGGCATCGGCGCCCAGATCCTCGCCGACCTGGGCCTCACGACGATCCGCATCATGACCAACAACCCGAAGAAGATCGTCGCGCTGGAGGGCTACGGCCTGCGCGTCACCGGCCGCGAGCACATCGAGGTGGACCCTCAGGACGACAACCTGTCCTATCTGCGCACCAAGAAGGACAAGATGGGTCACCTGCTGGAGCACGAGGACCTGTTCGGGCAGGAGGAAGGCGTCGAGGGCTGACGTCGCTCCGCCCGCAAGACCGCCGCAACGACGGCAAAGGAGCCGCACGATGACGACCTACGAAGGCATGCTCAACGGCAAGGGGATGAAGTTCGCCCTCGTCGTCGGGCGGTTCAACGAGCTCATCTCCTCGCGCCTGTACGAGGGCGCCCTCGACTGCCTGCGGCGGCACGACGTCGCCGACGGCGACGTCGACTCCGCCTGGGTGCCCGGCGCCTTCGAGATGCCGCTGGTGGCGAAGAAGCTGGCCGCCAGCGGCAAGTACGACGCCGTGATCTGCCTGGGGGCCGTGATCCGCGGCGGCACGCCGCATTTCGACTACGTGGCCGGCGAGGCCGCCAAGGGCATCGCCAAGATCGGCCTGGACACCGGCGTCCCCGTGGTCTTCGGCGTGCTCACCACCGACACCATCGAGCAGGCCGTGGAACGCGCCGGCACGAAAGGCGGCAACAAGGGCTGGTCTGCCGCCTCCACGGCGCTCGAGATGGCGAGCCTGCTCAAGACGCTGCCCTGAACCCCACGTCCGCCGGCCGACCGACAACCGGGCTCGGCGGCCGCGTCACGCCGTGTCCCCAGCATCCCCGACCTGTCGATGGAGGAATGATGAGCGAGCCACGCCGGCGCTCCTGGGCCGAGCCCTACAAGATCAAGATGGTGGAACCCCTGAAGATGACGACCCGCGACGAGCGCGAGCGCGCCATCCGCGAGGCCGGCTACAACACCTTCCTGCTGCGCAGCGAGGACGTCTACATCGACCTGCTCACCGACTCCGGCACCAGCGCCATGAGCGATCGCCAGTGGGCCGGCATGATGCTCGGCGACGAGGCCTACGCCGGCAGCCGCAACTTCTACCACCTTGAGGCGGCGGTCCGCGAGATCTACGGCTACAAGCACCTCGTGCCGACTCACCAGGGCCGCGCCGCCGAGCACATCCTCTCGAAGATCCTCATCAAGCCCGGCGACGTGGTGCCGGGCAACATGTACTTCACCACCACGCGCCTGCACCAGGAGCTCGCCGGCGGAACCTTCGTCGACGTCATCATCGACGAGGCCCACGACCCCGCCAGCGAGCATCCCTTCAAGGGCGACGTCGATCTGGCCAAGCTGCAGGCCGTGATCGACGAGCACGGCGCCGCGAAGATCCCCTACGTGTGCATCGCCACGGCCGTCAACATGGCCGGCGGTCAGCCCATCAGCCTGGCGAATCTCCGCGCGGTGCGCGCTCTCTGCGACGCGCACGGCATCCGCATCATCCACGACGCCACGCGCGTCGCTGAGAACGCCTACTTCATCAAGGAACGTGAACCGGGCTGCGCGGAGATGAGCGTCGCCGCGATCGTGCGCGCCCTCTGCGACCTCAGCGACGGCTGCACGATGAGCGCCAAGAAGGACGCGCTCGTCAACATCGGCGGCTTTCTCGCGCTCAACGAGGACGACCTCTTCGACGCGGCGCGCAACCTGGTCGTGGTCTACGAGGGCCTGCACACCTACGGCGGCATGGCCGGCCGCGACATGGAGGCCGTGGCCATCGGCCTGCACGAGAGCGTGCAGTACGACCATATCAGGGCGCGCGTCGGCCAGGTGAAGTACCTCGGGGAGAAGCTGCGGGAGTACGGCGTGCCCATCGTCGTGCCCATCGGCAGTCACGGCGTGTTTCTCGACGCCAAGGCCTTTCTGCCGCACCTCGACCAGGACGTCTACCCGGCGCAGACCCTGGCCGCCGAGCTCTACCTTGAAGGCGGCGTGCGCGCCATGGAGCGTGGCAACGTGAGCGCCGGGCGCGACCCGAAGACGGGTCGGAACCGGCGCCCCAGGCTCGAGCTCGTGCGCCTCACGCTCCCGCGGCGCGTGTATACGCAGGCGCACATGGACGTGACCGCCGAGAGCGTCGCCGAGGTCTACGACCTGCGCGCGTCCATCAAGGGCCTGAAGATGGTCTACGAGCCCGACCAGCTGCGCTTCTTCCAGGCGCGCTTCGAGCCGCTGGCCTGAGGCGCGGCTGATGCGGCCGGCGCCGGGGGCGGTCCCCCGGCCGGCGCCGCCCCGGCATGCCTGTGGAGCAGCCTGCCTCAGTGCCCTTCGCGCACGTGCGACATCCACTCGGCCTGAGCCATGAACTCGGCGTCGCAGCCGGCGCAGCGGTACGAGCGGGTCTCGACCTCACCGGTGTGGGTCCTGAAGAGATGGTGGTCGAGCGCCTCGCACGTGTCGAACTCCGCCTCGCAGCGCGGGCAGGAGTGCATCTGCATCGTCATGGCTCCATGCCTCTCGGATAGAAGTGAACGTGCGCGATCCTGTACGGGAGCTTGCCCGCGGCCGCCGGCCATACTACCAGCGGCCGGCCTTACCGCAACCCGGGGTCTGCTCAGAGAACGCAAAAGCCCCGCCGGACGGCAGGGCTGCGAGCAGTGCTTGTGCGGCGCCGGAGCGCGCGACGCGCGTCGGCGGGCGCCCTCAGACGGCTTTGGTGACCTTGCCCGATTTGAGGCAGCGGGTGCACACGTAGGCGTGCGTGGGATGGCCGTTGACGAGGATGCGGACGCGCTGCAGATTGGGGTCGAAGCGCCGCTTGGTGTGGCGGTGCGAGTGACTGATGCTGTTGCCGATGGCGGGCGCTTTGCCGCAGGTCAAGCAGATCTTGGACATGGAGGTTCCTTGACTTGATTGGGCGATAGCTGCGCTAGTATGCTGCACCGGCTTGGGCAACGCAAACGCGTGCCCGCGGTCGACCGCCCTGTCCACCGTTCCGCCGAGGCGCGATGGCCCGTTTCCACAAAGAGATGTCCATCTTCGAGGTCCTCGAGTCAGACCCCGGCGCGAGAGGGGTGTTCGAGAGCCACGGCATGGCCTGCTGTCTGTGCATCGGCGCCCAGTCCGAGACCGTCGAAGCAGGCGCCATCCTTCATCAGGTCGACCCCGAGGTCGTCGTCGAGGAGCTCAACCGCCTCGCGGACCCGGAGTCCTGAGCCGGGGGTCAGCGCATCGTGTCCTCCCCGGACCTCCACATCCCGTTCGCGTCGCCGGGCCTCGAGGGCGGCGTCACCGTGGCCCATCAGGTCATCGCCAAGCTCGCCGGCAAGGCCGCCCGCGCCACGTACGGCGTGGTCGCCATGCAGGAGCGTCCCGTGCGCAAGCTGGCGCGCTTCTTCCGCGGCGCGCTCACCGAAGGCGTCGAGATCCACGTCGAGGACGGCGCCGCCAACATCGGCCTGCACGTGGTCATGGAGCGCGGCGTCAACCTGGCGCAGGTGACCGCCAATCTGCGGGAGCAGGTGCGCTACCAGGTCGCCGAGGTCGGCGGAGTGCCGGTGGGCGAGATCAACGTACGCGTAGAGGATCTGCAGGATTGAGCGCCCGGCTCGCCGCCATCACGGTCATCGCCGCCGCTCTCGCGGCCCTCGAGGCGGAGCGCGGCGTCATCAACGACCTCAACGTCT
>JBAXRL010000075.1:0-10157 GCA_037131205.1 Actinomycetes bacterium
TCGGTTGTCGGGGGGAAGATAAGGATTCGCCGGAATTCCTTATCTTCCCTCACACTACTACCCCGCCGCGGCGGGTCCCACGGCTGCGGCGGCTGCGGCGGGCGGCTGCGGCTGCGGCGGGCGGGCGCGGCGAACGCGGCGCGCCATGTCCGCTTTCTCGCCGCTCTTCGATCCGGGGGCTGAACGCGCAACCGGACGGAGGGGGATGGTCATGTACTTCCAAACGCCGCGGAACCGGCCGAGGAGGCTATGATAATGGGCAACAGGAGGAAACCTCAGGCATGACGGACGAGCTCGAGATACTCCAGGCGCTCATCGATGCGCACGAACAGCCGGTCTTCGCGCTCGACCGCGAGCTGCGCTACACGGCCTTCAACCGCGCCCATGCGCATGTCATGCTGGCGCTGTACGGCGCCGAGATCGCCCGTGGGGGCCGCCTGACCGACTACCAGACGGTGGTCGCCGACCGCGAGACGGCGCTCGCCAACCTCGAGAGAGCGCTCGCCGGCGAGCGCGTCGTCGCGGCCGCCGACTCGGGCGAGCCCGGGCGTGAGCGGCGCCACTTCGACATCGTGCACACGCCGCTCACGGACGCCGGCGGCGCCGTCGTCGGCGTAGTCATCCGCGCCTATGACGTCACCGAGCGCCGCCGGGTCGAGGACGGTCTCCTCGAGAGCGACGCACGGCTGCGCCGCTCGCTGGCCGCCGCCAAGGCCGGCACCTGGGAGTGGGACATCGCCGGCGGCGGCAACACGTGGTCGGACGAGACCCGGGATCTCTACGGCATCGATCTCGAGGGGCGCGAGCCCTCCTACGAACGCTGGCTCGAAGCGGTCCACCCCGACGACCGGGAGGCCGCGGCGGCTGCCGTGCGCGCGGCCGCCGCCACCGGCGCCGAGCTCAACGCCGAGTGGCGCGTGAACACCCGCGACGGCTCGCTGCGCTGGCTCGTCTCGCGCGGCAGCCCCGAACGCGACGCCGCCGGCGAGGTGGTCCGCTACCGCGGGGTGGTCATGGACATCACCGCGCGCAAAGAAGCCGAGCGTGCCGTGCGTCGCGGCCAGAGCGAGCTGAGAGCGCTCGTCGATGCCGTGCCCGACATCGTCTTTCAGGTCGATCGAGACTACCGCCTCGTGGTCGCGAACGCGCCCTTCACGCGGGCCATCGTCTCGGCGGAGGGAAGACCGCTCGCGCCGGGAGACCCCGTCCTGGCGCCCGAGTACCCCGAGGACTCCAGGCGGATGTGGCGCGACTACTACGACCGCGCCCTCGCCGGCGAGGCCTTCATGGCCGAGACCACCGCAGCCATGGCGGACGGCACGCACTTCATGGAGAACCACCTCAACCCGGTGCGCGAGGACGGCGGGGAGGTGAGCGGCGTCGTCGTCACCTCCCGGGACGTCACAGAGCGTCGTCGCGCGGACGAAACCCACAGGCGCCTGGAGGAGGACTACAGGACGCTGGCGGAGAACTCGCCGGACCTCATCGCGCGCTTCGACCGTGACTTGCGACACGCGTACGTCAACCGCGCCGCGGCGCGCGCGGCGTCGCTGCTCCCCGAGGAGTACATCGGCAAGACGATCGCCGAAGTGGGCGTCGAGAAGCAGGTGGCCGGCCTCTGGGAGCGGCGCATCCGGGAGGTGCTCGAGACGGGCCGGCCCCTCGACATCGTCGACGCCTTCCCGGTACAGGGCGAGACTCGCCACTTCCACACGCGCCTCACAGCGGAGCCGGCCGCGGACGGGAGCATCGGCTCGGTCCTCTCTGTCGCCCGCGACGTCACCGAGGCCAGACGAGCGGAGGAGGCAGTGCGCGAGAGCGAGGCGCGCTACCGCGGCTACTTCGAGCAGACCCTGGTCGGTGCGGCCGTGACCTCGCCTGAAAAGGGCTGGATCGACGCCAATGAGGCGATCTGCGACATGCTGGGGTACACCCACGACGAATTGACCCGGCTCACGTGGGCGGAGCTCACCCATCCGGACGATCTGGCCGCCGACGTCGCCCTGTTCGAGCGCGTCCTCGCCGGTGAGATCGACGGCTACCGCCTGGAGAAGCGCTTTCTGCGCAAGGATGGCGACGTCGTCGATGTGGACCTCAGCGTGCAGTGTCGGCGCAAGGAGGACGGCGCCGTCGACTACCTCCTGGCGCTGCTCCTGGACGTCACGGAGAAGCGGCACAGCGAGAGCCGCGTGCGCGCTACCCTGGACTCCATGTTCGACCCGCACGTCGTGCTCGAGGCCGTGCGCGACGAGGCCGGGACGATCGTCGACTTCGTCTTCACCGACGCCAACGCCGCCGCCTGTGAGCTCAACGGCCTGCCCTACGAAGAGCTGGTCGGCACGCCCCTGCTCGGCCTGCACCCGGCGGCCGGGAGCAGCGCGCTCCTCAAGCTCTACGCACGCGTCGTCGAGACGGGCGCACCCCTGATCCTCGACGACTGGTCCTACCCGCAGGACCTGCTCGGCGGCGACCTGCGGCGCTACGACGTGCGCGCCGTGCGCCTCGGCGACGGCCTCAGCCAGACGTGGCGAGACGTCACCGAGCGCCGGCGCGCCGAATCCGTCCGCGCATTCCTGGCGCACACCGGCAGCGGGCCGCAGGACGAGCCCTTCTTCGAAGCATTGGCCCGCTACCTGGCCGAGAGTCTCGGCATGTTCTACGTCTGCATCGACCGCCTCGAGGGGGACGGTCTGACCGCCCGCACGGTGGCCGTGTGGTGCGAGGATCATTTCGAGGACAACGTCGCGTACGCCCTCGAGGACACCCCCTGCGGCGAGGTCGTGGGCAAGACCGTCTGCTGCTTCCCGGCCGGCGTGCGCCGGCTCTTCCCGCGCGACCAGGCGCTGGAGGATCTGCGGGCGGAGAGCTACATCGGGGTGACGCTCTTCGGCCACAGCGGCCGGCCGATCGGCCTGATCGCCGTCATCGGCCGCGCGCCCCTGGGCGACCGCGCGCTGGCCGAAGCGACGCTGGAGCTGGTTGCCGCGCGCGCCGCCGGCGAGCTGGAACGCCTGGATGCCGAAGCCGCGCTGCGCGAGACACGCGATCGCCTGGAGCTCGCGCAGCGCGCCTCGGGCGCCGGCGCCTGGGACTGGGACGTCGTCACCAGCGTCATCGAGTGGTCGCCCGAGATGTTCGCGCTGTTCGGCCTCGACGCGCAGACCGACGCGGCGAGCTTCAACGCCTGGAACGGAGCGATGCACCCCGACGACCTCGAGGTCGCGAACGCGCGCATCGCCACGGCGCTGACCGACCACGCGATGCTCGACAGCGAGTACCGCATCGTGAAGACGGACGGCGAGGTCCGCTGGATCAACGCCCTCGGGCAGGGCGTCTACGATGAGCAGGGCGAGCCGCTCCGCATGAGTGGCATCTGCATGGACATCAGCGAACGCAAACGTGCGGAGGACGAGATCCGGCGCCTCAACGCCGACCTCGAGCGGCGCGTCGACGAGCGCACCCGCGACCTCACCGCCGCCAACGCCGAGCTCGAGGAGCTCGTCCACTCCATCTCCCACGACCTGCGCTCGCCGCTGCGCGCGCTGAGCGGTTTCAGCGATCTGCTGCGGATGGATTACGGCGACGTGATCGACGACACCGGTCGCGACTACCTGCGGCGCATCCGCGACGCGGCCCTGCACCTTGGCGACCTGATGGATGCGCTGCTCTCGCTGTCGAGGATCGGCCGCCGCGACCTCGACCTGCGTGACGTCGACCTGAGCGCGCTCGCCGGCGGCGTCGCGAAGCAGCTCCGCGACGCCGATCCCGAGCGCGCCGCCGAGCTCGAGATCGAGAATGGCCTGGTCGCCCACTCCGACCCGGCGCTCTGCGAGATCATCGTGCAGAACCTTCTCGACAACGCCTGGAAGTTCAGCGCCGGGGCGTCACCGGCGCGCCTCAGCTTCCGCGCCGAGTGCATCGACGGCCGGCGCACCTACGTCGTGCGCGACAACGGCGCCGGCTTTGAGCCCGAGTACGTCGGCAAGCTGTTCATGCCGTTCGAGCGGCTGCACACCACCGAGGAGTTCCCGGGCACTGGCATCGGGCTGGCGACCGTGCGCCGCGCCGTCACGCGGCTCGGCGGGCGGTGCTGGGCCGAGGGCGAGCCGGGCGGCGGCGCGCAGGTGTACTTCAACCTGGGCGAGTCGTGCTGAGCAGGTCGCGCGGGCCTCGTCCAGGGGCGAGGGACGTAGCCGAAGTGATAGGGTGACCCCCATGGTCACGCGAAAATCGGCGCAGAGCACCCTCGCCGAGGTCAGCGCCACGCTGGCCTCGAGCCTCGCCGCGGACGACATCCTGGCCACAGTCGCCCGCCAGATCGGCGAGGCCATGGGCGTCTTCTCCTGCGACATCTGGGATTACGAGCCGGGCGCACGACACGTGACGTTCATGGCCACCTGGTGCGCCGCCGCGGAGAACCCCTACGGCGATGCTGTGGGAGACACCGCCGCGCTCGACGACTGGGACAACATGCTGGCCGTCGTCGAGGGCCGGCGGACCGTCGAGCTGCACAGCGACGACCCCGACCTGCCGCCCACAGACCGCGTGTCCTTCGACAAGTGGGGCTTCCGGACCACGATCGATACGCCGCTCGTCTACGGCGACCGCGTCATCGGCGTGCTCGGCCTCGTGGAGACACGCAAGCTGAGGCGCTTCACGCCGGCCGAGCGTACGCTCTTCGGGCAGCTCGCCGTGCAGGCGGCCATCGCCATCAGCAACGCGCACGCGTTTCGGCGGTTGGCGGAGCAGAACCGCCAGCTCCGGGCGCTGCGCAAGATCGGCGACGCCCTCACCTCCACCCTCGTGTCCGATGAGGCGCTGGGCGTGATGGCGCGCGAGGCCGCCGAGGCGCTCGGCGTGTCGCGCTGCATCATCAACGAGTACACGGAGGGCGAAGACCTGCTCACGCCGCTGGTGGTGTATGAGCGCCCGTCGGGAGGCGGCGGCCGCGGCCATGCCGGCCGCCTCCCGGCCCCGCGCCCCTCGTGCCGCCTGCTCCTCAGCCGCGGCGCCCAGGCGGAGCAGGCCTCAGATATCGAGCTCGACGCAGCCGTGTGCGCAGAGCTCAGCGAACGCGGTGAGCTCACCAGCCTCAACGTGCCGCTGATCTACAAGGGCCGGCCTCTGGGCCTCATGCGCCTCATCGAGACGCGCGCGGAGCGCCATTTCAGCCCCGACGAGATCGAGCTGGCGCGCGGCATCGGCGAGCAGGCCGCGCTCGCCTTTCAGAACGCGCGCCTCTACCGCTCACTGCAGGAGCAAGCCGACACCGACGGGCTGACCGGCCTGTGCAACCACCGCCGCTTCCGCGAACGCCTCTACGAGGAGGTCGTGCGGGCGCAACGCTACAACCTGCCGCTCACGCTCCTGATGATCGACATCGACGACTTCAAGGCATTCAACGACGACTACGGCCAGGTCATCGGCGACGAGCTGCTGCGCATCGTCGCCAAGCTCCTGAAGGCGGGGCTACGCCGCAGCATCGACCTCGCCGCCCGCTACGGCGGCGAGGAGTTCGCGGTGATGCTGCCCAACACGCCTCCCGAGGACGCCGGCTCGCCGGGCGACCCCGAGGCGTGGCCGGCCGCCGCCGACCTGGTTCGGGCCATGGCTCACCGCGGAGGCGCCGGCGCCGTCGCCGGTCGCATCCGCCACGCCGTCGAGGTCGCTACCGCCCAGAAGGCCGGAGGCGCGCCGCGCGCCGTCACCGTGAGCATCGGCGTCGCCCTGCTCACCCCCGAGATGTTCGATGCCAGCGCACTCGTGCGGGCCGCCGACGGCGCCCTCTACGAAGCCAAGCACCTCGGCAAGAACATGGTGGTGGTCGCCGGCTGACGCAGTGACCGCGAAGACCAGCGGCGGCCAAGGCCGCCGCGTCCCGCGGCTCAAAACGCCCGCAGCCTCACGAGCTCGGGCTGGCGCTCACATCGACGACCGCCGGGGTCAGCACCTTGTCGATCACGAGGATCGTCCACGCCGGGCCTTCGATGACCTGCACGACGTTGGCGTCGTTCACCATGACGGCGCCGCCGTTCGCGGTGAACGTCACGGGCGATCCCTCGAAGGTCATGGCCCTCTGGCCGTTCTTGATGGCGGCCAGCTTGAGGTCCTCGGTGGGCACGATGTGGTAGGCCAGTATCGACTTGAGCTTGGGCAGGTTCTGCTTGAGCTCCTCCAGGCCGATGCTCCTGAAGGCCTCGTCGTTGGGCACGAACACCGTGAAGGGGATCTTCTGGTCGAGCGTGCTCTGGAGGCCGGCCAGGGCGACCGCTCCGACGAAGGCACTGAGATCGCCGGCCTGGGCCGCCTCGAGGATCGTGCCCGTCGAGACCGAGGGCACGACTTTGGGGGTGATCGAGGGCGAGGGGGTCGGCGAGGGGGTCGGCGAAGCCGCCGACGAGCCCGAGCCGCAGCCCGCGGCGGCGAAAACAATCGCGGCCGCAGCGAGTGCGGCCAGAGCGGAAAGCCAGGTGCGTCGGGGCATCAATACCTCCAGGCCGGCCGGGCGCAGCGCCTCAGCCGCTGTCGTTGCGGTGGTCGGGGGGCGGCGCTGCGGGCGCCATCAGGCGCCAGCGCCGCCACGGCACGATACCCTCGATCTCGATCTCCAGCGAGAAGCTGAGGAACGTGCGGATGAGGACGATCAGGCCGAGCACGAGCACGTTCTCCAACGTCGTGTCGACGGCGACGGTGCGGATGAGGTCGGCGGCCACAAGGACCTCGAGGCCCAGCAGGATGCTCTGGCCGAAGTACTTGCGGATCATACGGTAGATATCGTCGCGCTGGCCGCGTATGAGATCGCGCAGGGCCAGGAAGAGCCCGGTGAGGAAGCCGATCACCAGTACGGCGATGCCCACCACCTCAAAGGCCCGCGAGACGACGTCCATGACCTGCTTGAAGTCCACGCGCCACCCCTTCCGCAGGCGGTCCCGCCGGGTGCCGCCTCAGCCCTTGTGGTGTTTCGCGCCGCCCTTGGGTTCGCGGCGCCTGCCGTCCGCGGCCTGCCGCGGCTTGCCCTGGCCGCGGCTGTTCACCGCGGTGATGATACCCCATGCGCAGCCGATCCTTGAGCCGCTCTTGATGTGGCGCCGCTATGATGGAGAGCGGTCACATGAGCGTGCTCATCATCGAGGACAATCGCACGGTCGCCGAGAACATCCGCCGCTGTCTTGAAGTGGAGCGGTGCGCCGCGACCGTCGCCCCGGACGGGGAGGAGGGCGCACGGCTCGCGCTCGTCAACGAGTACGACTGCATCATCCTCGACCTCAACCTGCCGCGGATGGACGGTATGGCCGTCTGCGCCCTGCTGCGCCGGGAAGGACGCAACACGCCGATCCTCATGCTCACGGCCCGCGCGGGGAAACGCGCCATCATCGCGGGCCTCGACTGCGGCGCCGACGACTACCTCGTCAAGCCCTTCGACATGGAGGAGCTCCTGGCTCGCGTGCGCACCCTGAGACGGCGTCCCGCGCCCGTGCGGGCGCCGATCCTGTCGGCGCACGGCGTCACGGTCGACACGAATGCCCATGAGGTCCACTGCAAAGGCAGGCCTGTGGCTCTGGCGCCTCGCGAGTTCGCCCTGCTCGAGCACCTCATGCGCCATCAGGGCGTGGTGCAGGACCGCACGACCCTCATCGCACACGTCTGGGGCGAGGATGACGAGCTGCTCTTCTCTCACACGGTGGACGTCCACGTCTCGTTCTTGCGGCGCAAGCTCGGCAAGCGCCTCATCCGCACGGTGCCCGGCGTCGGCTACCTGATCGACGACTGAGCGCCATGATCGCGCGCCTCCGCCGCAAGCTCGCCTGGCAGTTCACGCTCATCGTCTTCAGCCTCATGATGGTCTGCGGCGCCATCTTTCTGACGGTCGACTACGTGTCCTTCCGCAGCGCGCTCGACGGCCGCCTTGAGGGGGAAGCGACGCGCATCGCGGCAAAGCTCGCCGCGCCCGGCAACGGCCGCGGAGACTCGGCCGACGAGCGCGACGAAGCGGCCGAGGAGCGCGACGTCTTGCGCGGCGGCGGCGACAGCTCCCGGCTGGTCGACGCCGGCGGTCGGACGCTCATCGCCGGCGAGCTGTTCTCGCGGGTGTCCGTCCCGTTCTCGCCGCAGCGCTTCGCGACGGTGGCGGGTGAGAACAGCTACCTCCGCATCCACACCCTGCCGGTAGAGTACCGCGGCGCGCCCGCGTACCTGCAGGTCGCCGGCCAGGAGCGTCTCGCCTGGCACGACCTGCCGCAGCAAGCGGGGTTGTTCGCGCTCGTGTGCCTCGTCGTTTCAGGGCTCACGTTCGTGCTCGGGCTGTTCTTCGCGCGCCGCAGCCTGAGGCCGGCCGAGGAGACCATGGCCCGCCTCGAACAGTTCACCAACGACGCCAGCCACGAGCTGCGCACTCCCCTGACGGCGGTGCGCTCCTCCCTCGACACCGCCCTGAAGACCGGCGACTACGTGGCGGGCATCCAGGAGGCGCGACGGGAGCTCGACCGCGGCACGCTGCTCGTCGACCGCCTCCTCGACCTCGCGCGTCTCGATGCGGCCGCGCTCGAGCTCGACGAGGTCGACATGAACCGGGTGGTGGTCGATGCGGTGGAGCGACAGCGAGACGTCGCCGCGGCGGCTGAGGTGACCGTCACCTGCGAGGCGGCGAGGAGTGTGACGCTGCAGGGCGACGAAGCGCTCATCGCGCAGCTCGTCGGCAACCTGCTGCGCAATGCCATCAAGTTCAACCGCCACGGCGGGTCCGTGCGACTCGCACTCGAGCGCACCGGTCTGAACATCATCGACACAGGCGTCGGGATGTCGCCGGCACAGGTGGCGCGCGTCTTCGAGCGCTTCTACCAGACCGACGCATCGCGCGCCGAGAGAGGCTTCGGGCTCGGCCTGCCCATCGCCAGGCGCATCGCCGAGCTGCACGGCTGGTCGCTGCGCATCACCAGCGAAGTCGGCGTCGGTACGACCGCCGAGATCGGTTTCTGAACCGTCCTGTCGCCGAGCCCACGGCCTTTACGTCCTCTTAAGCACACGCCTCGTACACTGTCATCGAACCGCCATGCACTGTCATGCACGCGATGGCGGGCAACCCAACGAAAGGAGTGTCATGAAGAGAATGATCTTCATCCTTGCCGTGGCGACCCTGGTGCTGACCTTGGCCACAGGCGCCGCCTTCGCCGGCAAGGGGCCCAAGACACCACCCCCACCACCTCCAACCAAGTGTCCGGAGACGCTCGTGACGGATTGGCCCGGCGTGATCACCGCCGACCTGGGCCACAACGAGTACACGTTCGTACCCACCGACACCCAGTACGGCGCGAGCTTCGTCCTCGACTGTGGTCCTGACTGGTACAAAGTGGTGACCCTGGCCATGGGCGCCGCGACTGTGACCGGCGAGATCGAGACGAGCAAGAAGGGCATCCTGGAGATCGGCGTCCACAGCGTGACGGATTCCGCGGGCGCCACCACGGTTGTCAAGGGCGAGGGCAAGCCGCCGTGGGCCGGCGGCCCAGGCGGCCATGGCCAGCCGGACGACGACTGCGACGACTGAGACGCGGACGCTCGCTTACGAGCGACGAGAGGATCCCCGCCTGTAGCCATTACTGGGGGCGGGTAGGCGCAAAGCGGCCGTGCGGCGGGGCGAAAGCCCCGCCGCCCGGCCCCATTTGTCCGGTCCCGCCGGGGCCCGGCCTCAGTTCTTGTGGTGCCGGGCGCCGCCCTTGGGCTCGCGGCGCCTGCCGTCCGCGGCCTGCCGCGGCTTGCCCTGGCCGCGGTTCTGCACGGCAGTGACGATCCAGAGGATGAGGCTGGCGAACAGAATCGATGAGATGAGGCCGCCGGGATGCAGCTTGAACCCCTGGCCGAGGAGCAGGTTGACGACGATGCCACCGACCAGCGAGCCCGCGACGCCGATGAGAAACAGCATGCCCCAGTCGGACGGATGCATGTCGCGGCGCACAAGCAGGCTGGCGACCCAGCCGGCCAGCATCCCGAGCACGATGTAGGCCATGATGCTCCACATGATGAAAGTCGCTCCTCCTCGGATGGCCGCCCAGACACTGCGGGGATGATACCTCGCAGCGTCTCAGTGGTGGAACCCGCCGGGATCCTTGTCGTAGAGCGGCGCCGGCAACTCCTCCAGGCCCTTGACCTTCTTGCGCAGATCG
>JBAXRL010000076.1:0-10039 GCA_037131205.1 Actinomycetes bacterium
ACTAGTTGGCCACCGTTAGGGTTACGCTCTCCGGCTCGCTTGTCTATCCCTCGACCCAGACGGGCGCAGAATGTCACGGCGCGACGGTCCGGGATGTGCTGGAGGACTGCTGCGCATCTCGGCCGACCCTCGCGAACCGCATCCTCTCCGCTGACGGAAGGCAGCTCGTTGGGGTCTTCCTCAACGGCAGGAGCGTCCGGCAGCTTGAAGGGCTGGACTCTCCGGTTGCCGATGGGGACGAAATCAGGTTGATGCCGCCTATCTCCGGCGGCTGAGCACCGAGGGTCGAAAGGCGGCATCGAGCCTAGACGATGATGACCTCCAGGCCCATGTCACGCAGGGCGGCGATCTCAGCCTTGTCGGCAGCCTCATCGGTCACGAGGACGTCAACGGCGCTGATAGGGGCGATGGGCGCAAAACCGCGCCTTCCCACCTTGCTGAAGTCGGCGACAACGATCGTTCGATGAGCGCGCTCGATCATCATCGCTCCGACTTCCGCGACGAGTTGATGAGGCGTTGTGAGCCCGCCTTCGGCACTGAGTCCGTCACAGCCTACGACGGCGGTGTCTGCGCTCAACTCTTGTAGTGTGCCGATGGCCTGGGGCCCAACGAAGGCCATGTACTGCGGCAGGTACAGGCCTCCGACCGCGACGAGGTGGGGGTCGAGCCATGAGCTGACTTCGTCGATCAGCGGCAGGGAGTTCGTGACCATGGTCAGTCCAGGCCTCGCCTTCAGGGGCAGGCACGCGGCGACCTTGGCGACAGTCGACCCGGAGTAGAAGAACGCGGCACCCGGCTCAACGAGCTTAGCAGCCGCTTGCGCGATGCGTGACTTCTCCTCCGGATTGCGTTTGACCGCGGCAGCGAAGCCGTGCGATGTCTGCGCGGCCCGCGGACGCGTGGCGCCACCGCGAACGCGGGCCAGCCGTCCCTCGCCTGAAAGCGCCTTCAAGTCGCGTCGCACAGTCATCTCGGTCAGCTGAAAGGTCTCGGCCAGCTCGGAGACACTGACGAACTCACGCTCCTCGAGAAGCTCGATGATTCGGGTGCGCCGATCTCGGGTCTTCTGAGTCCCCTCGGTCACTGCGTCGACTCCAAACCCGGCTCCTCTTTCCGACGGCGACCATGGTGACCGCTCGTGCTGTTCGAAAGCTGTTCGTATACCCTTCATGCTATCGTTCCGGTACCCTCGCGGCAAGGAACAGTACTTGACCATCAGCGCAGTGGCAGGTCCCCCCAGTGGTCAGGACCTGTGGCCGCTCCCCGCTCCCAGCGGTCCTGATCTCAGCGCAAGAAGGTACTCAAGGAGCGCCGCTGGCGTGGTTGCGACGTACACTGTACATGCCCGCATGAGCGCGTCGGCGTCATGCTACCCCCAGGCTACGCCGATAGGCCGCGCGCCGGCCGCCAGGCACTCGGTCATGTCGCCGCCAGTGTCACCCACATAGACATGGGCCGGTTGATGGTGGCGGGCAATCGTGCGTGAGATCTTGCGGGTCTTGCTGGCACCGGCCTCGCATCCGAGGACATCTCCGATCCGATCTGATTGGCCTTCTCGCTCGAGGGCCGCCCGCACCAGGTCACCGTGATTCGACGTGATCACGACCACGTGGTAATGCGGAGACAGGCCGCGAAGGAGGGCGTCGATGCCAGGGAACAGGTGCAACTCCTCCGCGGCCATTGGCAGCGATGCTTGGTCCGCGATCGCGGTCGCCCTTCGCTCCGGGATGCCGCGCCTGAGCATCGTCTCGTACAAGTTGCCATCGAAGAGGGCGACGACGTCCGCGGTGGTGGCAATCTCAGGGTGCCCGTATCTCTGGCAGGCGCCGAGAAGACCCGTCCGAACACGACGAGGGAGTCCACAAGTACTCCGTCGTGGTCGAACATCGCGATCGGTTTGCCCACAACTCCGCTCCGCTGTGTGACGGGCCGGCCCGTCAAAGCGTACAACAACGCACGCTGTCGAGAGGTCGGCCGAAACCGAATGGGCCGCACCGTCAGCCCTCGAGCTGACGGTGCGGCCCGTCTCTTGTGATGTTCGCCTGGTTAGGAGCTCAGCATCTCTGTCTCGGGCTCATCGGGCTGGAGGGCTTGAAGAGATGCACCGCCGACGGGTCAAGCTTTGTGCTCATCGAGGATGCCGACCTTGTGCCTCTGGACAAACCAGTAGAACAGGAACCCGATGCCCAGGGAGATGACCGTGAAGAGGACGGCGCCCCACTGCAGGTACCAGTGGAATGGCTCGACTGGGTTGTAGACGGACTGACGAGGCCAGCCGATGTTCACGACAATGAAGACCCCCCACACGAAGGCGGCGATGCTCACCGGAAGGCCCCAGCGACCCAACGTGAAGTATCCCTTCTCTGTCTGCTGCCACTCGCCACGCATGCGCTTCAGCGAGAACGGGCCGACGACGAGGACGTACGCGATCAAGGCCAGTACGACGGTCGTGCTGGTCACCACCACGAAGATCTGCGGCTGCCGGATGTTGGCCAGGAGGATGAGCAAAGAGATGATCCCGGTCACGACCGCGGGCACGATCGGCGTCTTGGAACGACGCGAGACATGGGAAAGCCTGGCGCCGCCCGGTAGGGCGTTGTCACGAGCCATCGCGAAGATCATGCGGATGGCTCCGGTCTGGTTGGCGAGGCAGCACACGAATATGGCGACTGCGACGCACCCAAGCATGATGTTGCCGAGTGTGTGGCCGAGGACGCTCTGCACGATGTATGGGAGACCGGAGATGGAGAGCTCTTCTGCTTGGAGGTTGCCGACGGCCATGAGTGCTGTGAGCATGAGCACGCCGCCCAAGATCCCAGCGGCCAGAAGGGCACGAATGATTGCCCGGGGATTGGTCTTGCGCGGGTTGATCGTCTCCTCGCCCACCGAGCCCGCAGTATCGAAACCCCACATGATGTATACGCCAAGCAGGACTGCCATGAGCATTGCGCCAAAGTATCCGAGGCTCTGTCCGGCACCTGTGCCGTTTGTCTGCAGAACGACCTGGGGGCCGCGCTGGATTCTCGCGATGAAGAAGATGATCAGCATGACCGTCGCGACGAGTTCGACGCTGACGCCGATGTTGTTGATGATCGAGATCACGCGCACGCCGAGCGCGTTGATGATGGTCGTGACGACGATCATGATCGCGCCAAGGATGACCCCGTTCGTTGCGTAGTCGTAGGCGCCGGTCCCGTCCCCATAGAGCCAGAAGACGGGCGAGATGGTGGGCAGCACGAACTGCATGGCAAGAGCTACGCCAGCGGTCGAGACGATGAGCGCCAAAGTCAGGGACAGTCCCGCAATCCACGAGGTAGCGGGCCGCGCAACGTACTTGGACCAGTTGTAGATCGAGCCGGCAAGTGGGTAATGCACAGCCAGCTCCGCGAAGCACAACGCGAAGAGCACCTGGCCGCATGTCGCGATCACCCACGTCCACCAGAAGGCGGGGCCGGCGACTCCGTAGGCGAAGAAGAAGAGCTGGAAGGCTCCGGTCAGGATGGAGATGAAAGCGAATCCTGTCGCGAAGGTCGAGAATGCGCCGAGACGACGGCTTAGCTCTTGTTTGTAGCCGAAGCCCTCCAGAACATGGTCATCGGAGGGCCCGTGCTTCGATGCTGCGTCCACCCTGTTCAACCTCCTGGCTCACGTGGCGAACGGTTCCGTGTTGCTCCCTCAGTGACCGTTCCTTTGATACGCTGATTGCGTTCATATCACTACAACCAATCGACAAGGATGTCAATATATGCACTTGTTTCAGATGCTAGCATCTGCTAGATTGAACTCGAAAAGGACAGAATTCGAACATGTACGGTCGACGACAGGGGAGCCTTGAAGGTGCGCATCGACGTTCGAGTGCTTGCAGCAAAGGACAGGTGCGTGAACGGCAGCCGCGCTCGCGTCACAAGCATGCGCGACCAGGGAACCGGCACCGCCCTCAGTCCGCGGCGGAGGGACTGACATGGGCCGGAGGCGGCACGACGGCCATTGCGCCGAGCATGTGTTTGACGTGGCTGTCGTAGGCGGCGGTGTTCTGGGAGCCGCCGTGGCGGCCCGGCTGTCTTCCACGTCGGCGAGCACATGTCTGCTGGAAGCCGAGGCAGATGTGGGCGAGGGGGCCAGTAAGGGAAACACTGGCGTTGCCGTGTCGTACTACGGTGGACCCGGGTCGCTTGAAACGCAACTCATCAACGCAAGCAATCCCGGGTGGGAGTCGCTGTGCGATCGACTCGACGTACCCTATAGGCGCATCGGCGCCATCATGGTGGCGTTGAGCGACGAGGAAGGTGATCGTCTCGAGGGGATTCGTCAGGAGGCGGAGGAGTGCGCAGCTCGTGCCGAGCTCCTCACCGCGCGACAGGTGTTGGAGGCCGAGCCGCTCGTCTCTGGCGACTGCGTCGCCGGCCTTCTTCTTCCGGACGAAGGCATCATCGACCCCATGCGCCTGACCATCGCCTACGGACAGCTGGCGGTGCTCAACGGCGTGGACTTTCGGCTAGGCGAGCGAGTCATCGCTGTCGAACGCGAGACTGAGGACGTCACCATCATCAGGACATCACGCGGCCGCGTGCGCGCGCGATATGTGGTAAACGCGGCGGGCCTCGGCGCCGGCCAGATCAGTGCCCTCGCTGGTGGCGAAGCGATCGCGACCTGGCCGCGCAAGGGACAGTACGTCGTCCTCGATCGTCGCTTCGGAGAGCGCCTCTCCAAGATCGTCTTCTGCACCCACCTACCAGACACCAAGGGAATCAATGTGGTTCCGACCGTGCACGGTTCGGCTCTGCTTGGGCCGACCGCGCAGGACGGCGAAGATCCAGACGATCGCGCCACTGACGCGGACACCATCGCCCATGTGCTGAAGCAGGCAGCGCGACTCGTGCCTTCAGCATTGGCGGAGTACGCGATAAAGACCTTCGCGGCAAACCGACCTGCGAGCGACGAACAGCATCGGCTGAGGGTCGACCCCATCGTCCCCAACCTCGTGCACGTGACCGACCGCTCCGCAGGCGTCAGCATCTCCCCCGCGAGCGCTGAGCACGTCGTCGCGCTGTTGCGTGAGAGTGGCCTAGACGTCGGCGAGCGCCGGGACGCTGTGGCAGCGGTCACCCCGGTGCCCCGTCTGCGGTCTGCGCCGGATCCTGAAGCCTTGATCGACATCGATCCGCTCTATGGGCAGGTCGTCTGCGCCTGCGAGCACGTGAGTGCAGCCGAGATCGCCAAATCCCTGGAGGGACCGTTGCCCGCTCGCTCCGTCGATGCAGTGCGCAAGCGGACCGGCGCCACTCACGGGCGGTGCCAGGGATCACTCTGCGCAGCCGGCGTCACCTTCCTCTGCGCGCTGAGCACGAACACGGGACCCGCGACGGCTCCTTCAACGACGCGCGGCACGGTGGGCTCATGACCGGTCTGCCGGAGCTCGTCGTAGGGGCGGGGCCGAGCGGTCTCGGTTGTGCCATCGCTCTCGCCGTGGAGTGCTCAGTCGTCATCGTTGATCGCCTGCCGGTCTCCGGCGGGCAAGCGGGCTGGCGAGATCCAGCTGTGCGTAGCCTAGTCCGTCAAGCGGAGCATGCCGGCGTCGAATTCCGGTTGGGCGGGACCGCGACGCGCTGGGACGGTGAGCGACTCCTCGTCGCGGCACCTGGAGAGATCAGATGGAATCCCGGCCACAACTTGTTCTTTGCCGGCGGGTTGAGGCCGGCCACCGCCGCCGATATCGGGCTCTTCGGCGAGCGGCCCGCCGGCGTTCTGCCGGCGACTGTGGCAGAGCATCTCCTCGCCGCTGGCGTGCCTCTCTGGCAGAAGCCTCTCATCGTTGGCTCTGGCCCTTGGGCTCGCCGCGTCGCCGAGTTGGTCCACGGCCTTGGCGGTTCGATAGCCGTCACCGCCACACACAAGCCTGACTGGGCAGATGAGGCAGTCGACTGCAATGGCAGTCTGGAGATCATCGGGCGCGAACACGTGCGGAGCGCGCGCGTGCACACGCCCGCGGGCGTCCAAGAGGTCGACTGCGATGCCCTCATTCTCGCTGGTGACCCCCGGCCGACGCGCAATGTCGAAGGGGCGCTGCAGGAGGGGGATCCGCGAGTCACGTTCGTACAACCGCTGGTGGGCGAGTCGATCCAGGAGCGCTCTGCCGCAGGCCAGGAGATCGCTCTACAGTGGCTTCGCCTGAACGGAGGACAAGGATGAGAGTGAGCTCGCCAATCGGCGATCTGCCCTTCAAGCCAACTCGTCTGCGCTACGCGTCAAGAGGGCTGGAGGTCGAAGGCGTTATGGGCGCTTGGCCGGCCAAGGTGCAACTCGACGCGTCCGATGTACCGGCGATCGTTGCACTGGTCCGTGTCCCGCTGGCTCTGGCCTTCGCGGCCGCCGCGTTGCTCGGCATGGTCCGTCTCGCCGCCCGCTACCGTCATGCATGCTCCATCGGCAAAGGAGAGAAGAGCTAATGAACGAGAATTGGCAACGCACTCGCCAAGACGTCGTCGACTACTGTCGCAGGCTTCAGGCTGAGCACCTTGTCTACTACACGGCGGGGAACATCAGCGCGCGGATTCCCGGTGAGCCGAACCTCCTCGCCATGACGCCGACGTCGACGCCCTACGACGCTCTCGAGCCAGAAGACATCTGCATCGTGAGCACGAGCGGCGAGATCGTGGAGGCACGCAAGGAGCCGACCTCCGAGCTGCTGATGCACACGCTGATCTGCGCCCGTCGGCCAGAGGTCGGCGCGGTCGTCCACACGCACGGTGCCGGCGTCATGACGATGGCGAACCTCGGCTGGGACCTGCCGCCGATTCTCACCGGTCTCGTGGAGGCGGCTGGCGGCGATGTCCGCTCGGCCCCGTACTCCAAGCCGGAGAGCGCCGAGATGGCCGACCTGACCGCCGACGCGCTTGTCGACCGTGGTGCCTGCTTCATGCGCTTCCACGGATTGCTCGCTGTCGGCGCCGACCTCGCTCATGCCTATCGCACGGTCGCAGTCGTCGAAGGTGCGTGTGAGGTGTACCTGCGGCTGCGTCAGCTGGGCGATGTCCATCTCCTGCCCGAGTCGGAGATTGAATGGATCGCCGAGGCGTGGAAGTCCCAGTTTGCGGTGCCGGCGGAGTCTTCAGCCTCGTCATGAGTCCCTATCTCATTGGCGCCGACGTCGGATCGTCGGCTCTCAAGGCAGCGCTGGTCCATCCGGACCGCGGCGTGGTCGCGATCGCCGAGCACAGCTACCCGATGCATCGACCGCACCCGGAGTGGGCGCAGAACGATCCCGACGACTGGTATCGTGCTCTCGCCAAGGCCATTCCGGAGGTCCTCGCCAAGGGCGGCGTCGCCCCGGGCGAGGTGGCTGCGCTCTGCCTCGCCGGTCAGCGTGACATCGCGGTGCTGCTCGATGAGGCGGGTCGCGCTCTTGCCCCGTGCATCCACTGGTCGGATCGTCGGGACCCGGAAGAGACGACGCAGCTGTACGAGGAGCTGGGGAGGGAAAGGCTCATCGACCGCAGCGGCACGCTGCCGATCCCCGGCTTGGAGCTGCCCAACTTGGTGTGGACTCGGCGTCATCAACCTGAGGTCTGGCGCGAAGTGCGGCATGCTCTTCAGCCGAAAGACTATCTAGCATATCGACTGACGGGCGACATCGGCACGGACCCGACCGGGCCGACCCGCAGTATCATGAACGATTGGCGCACAGAATCGTGGTCAGACGAGATCTGTGCTGATGCGCAGATTCCTCGCGAGATCCTTCCGGACGTACGCTATCAACCGTGGGAGCCACGAGGTGTCCTGGGTAGAGATGCGGCGCTGGAAATCGGTCTCGAGCCGGGGACCATGCTCGTTGCCGGCGGCGGGGATGACCCATGCGCCGCTCTGGGCTCTGGCGTGGTCGGGCCAGGCGATGTGAGCATCGGCACGGGCTCGTCCAACAGCTGGCGCGTCGTCGCCGAGTCGCCCAAGTTCGACCCCACAGGCCTGCTCAGTCTGCTGCCGCACGTCGCTCCCGGACGCTACCTGCACGAGATGGTCGTGTGCGGTACTGGCACCACCTTCCGCTGGTTCCGCGACGCCTTTGGTGACGGGGCGTCCTACGAGCAGCTCATTGCCGAGGGTGGGGGCGTGGAGCCCGGTAGCGAGGGCTTGATGTGCTTCCCCTACATCGAGGGGGCGACTGTGCCGTGCCTCGAGGACAACGCGAGGGCGGTGTTCTTCGGCATCTCCGGACATCATCGCCGCCCGCACTTCGTGCGCGCCGCGCTTGAAGGCATCGCCTATCAGTATCCAGCCTTGCTCGATGTCATCCGAGACCGTGGTCACGATGTCACGACGATGACGATCTCCGATGGAGAGGCGCGAAGCACCCAGTGGAACCAGATCAAGGCCGACGTGATGGGGCAGCCGCTGGTCCCGGCACTGCGCGTTGAAGCGCCGGCAATAGGTGCCGCGATCCTCGGCGGGATCGGTGCCGGGGTGTTCGACGAGGTGGAGGACGGCCTTGAAGTAGTGCTGGAACTCGCTCCCAAGGTTGAGCCAGATCCAGCTGCCCAAGCAGCGTACGCGCAGCTGAGAATGCGGTGGGAGGCGGTCAAAGGTGATCTCTTCGGAATCTTCGCAACCCGTTGCCAGTGATGCAGCTTTGACGCGCGTTCACGGAGGCCATCGGGGTTGGTCCGCCGGTCTGGCTGGACGGATTCTCAAGGAGCGTACATGGGCCGGCTAGAGGGCAAGGTCGCCATCGTCACAGGCGGAGCCCGGGGCATCGGCGTGGCGACCTCAAGATTGTTCTCTGCGGAAGGAGCCAAGGTCATCATCTGTGGCCGCGATGAGTCCGCAGGAAGAGACGTCGTGGGCGAGATCGAGACGGCTGGTGGGACGGCGAGCTTCATGAAGATGGACGTCTCACGCGAGGCTGACTGGGAGCGTGTGATCGCCGACACGCTGAAGCTGCATGGGAAACTCGGGGTCCTTGTCAACAACGCTGGTGTCACGCTAGGTCGTGACGTCGAGGACACGAGTCTGGACGAATGGAACTTCGTCTTGGGCGTCAACGCGACCGGCGTGTTCCTTGGTATGAAGCATGCCATCGCAGCCATGAAGGGCAGCGGTGAGTGGTGCTCAATCGTGAATCGGTCCTCCGTCGATGGCCAGGTGGGAGAGGCAGGCCTGTTCGCCTACTGCGCCTCGAAGGGCGCGGTCACCATGATGACCAAGGCGGCGGCCCTGGATGTGCGCGCGAAGGGCTACCGCATTCGCGTCAACTCGGTTCACCCCGCCTGCGTGCGCACCTCATTGACAGAGAAAGAGGCCGCGGACCTGGGAGTCTCTGTGGATGAGTACGTGGCGAGACTCGCGGCTTCGCATCCGATTGGCTTCATCGGAGAGCCCATGGACATCGCCTATCTCGACCTCTACCTGGCGTCCGATGAGTCGAAATGGGTCACTGGTGCCGAGTTCAATGTCGACGGTGGGTGGACAGCGCAGTAGGGATGACCGAATCAAAGACTGCCGTCGGCGCTCTACGCTGGCACGCGACTTGCACCGGCGGCATGGGGCAGCGCCTACTCATCCCCCCGACTAGGCGCAGCACATGCCCCTGTGCGGGGATGGCGGTGACTCTGCCACGTCGCCGCCGTCCCCGACTTCCTCAACACGCAACCATTTGGAGAGCTCCATGACCACACACGTAGGAGTCAACGGCTTCGGCCGCATCGGCAGGCTCGTCATCCGTGCGGCGCTCAGGCAGGGCGCCGACATCGAGTTCGTGGCGATCAACGATCTCACGGACGCGAAGACCCTGGGCCATCTGTTCAAGTACGACTCCGTGCACGGCGTGTTCCCCGGCACCGTCGAGGTCGAAGACGCGGCCCTGGTCATCGACGGCAAACGCATCCGCGTGATCAGCGAGACCGACCCCGCCCAGCTGCCCTGGAAGGAGCTCGGCGCCGACGTCGTCATCGAGTCCACCGGCCGCTTCACCGAGCGCTCCGCCGCCGCCAAGCACCTCGAGGCCGGCGCCAAGAAGGTCATCATCTCGGCGCCCGCCAAGGGCCCC
>JBAXRL010000077.1:0-9722 GCA_037131205.1 Actinomycetes bacterium
TGCACGCTCATCTCGCCGAGCACGACGAGCTGCTCGCGCAGCGGCTTCTCGATGAGCGCTGAGACCAGGGCGATGTAGAAGGCCGCCGCGGTCTCCGCGCCCTCCTTGGCCTGGCTCAGGTTGACCGCCTGCACGCTGTAGTCGTAGGACTTGATGTCCTTCGTGATCCCAAGGTCCTTCACGTGGGCCTTGAGGTAGGCTTCGGCCGTCTTGATGGCCTCCTTCATGGTCTTCGAGAGGTTGCCGAGCGGGATGATGCGGCCGGACCCGGACGTCATCTGCACCTCGAGGCGGAAGAGCGCGAGCTTGCCGGTCTCCACGTCCTTGCCGATCGTGTAGACGGAGCCGGGCGCCATGGGACCGGGCTCGATGATCTGCCCGCCGCCCATCTCCGGCACCGGCACCAGCTGCTCCTTGCCGGTCTCCAGGTCGCGGTAGGAGAAGTTGACGTCCCAGTACTCGACGCCGGCGATCTTGCGCAGCTGCTCCTTGACGCGCCGGCGCATCTCCATGCCGAAGCGCGTGTACTCCTCGACCTCTTCCTTCGTCACCTGGCCGTCGGGATGCAGCAGCTTGATCAGTCCGCTCACCGTCTTGCGCGTCGCCTTCTGGTCGCGGCCGCTGAGGTGGGGGCCGAACTTGAAGTAGCGCTCGGGCACGTCCGTGCAGCTCTCCTTGCGCAGCACGCGCACGACCTCGGCCAGGTAGTCGCTGACGAGGCCGAAGTGATCGGTGTAGTACTCGTCGCGGGTCTTCCCGAGCTCCCAGCCGGGCAGGTAGAAGTGCAGGCGGTCGTAGAAGGCTGCGTCCATCTCCTTGGGCATAGGATAGAAGAGGTTGGAGGTGCGCAGGATCGTCTCGATGTCGCCGTCGATGTTGCCCACGAAGACGATGGAGCCCTCGGCGGTGATCATGTCGGAGCCGCGCGAGAAGTTCCCGTCCTCCATGTAACCCTTCATGATGTTGATGCCGTTCTTGTCGGGGAAGCTGACGCCGGCGGCCTCGTCAAAGGCGACGGTGTCCCACAGGCAGACGAGGCCGCGCTGGCCGCTGGCCAGGTTTACGAACATCTGCGCCACCGTGGTCTGGCCACCGGACACGAGGTGGCAGTATGGGCTCACCTGCTGATAGACAAAGCTCTTCCCGGTGCCGCGCGGGCCCAGCTCGATGAGATTGAAGTTCTTCTCGATCAGCGGGATCAGCCGCGCCAGGTAGAGCATCTTGCGCCGCGGCGTGAAGTACTCGTGCGTCGGCTCCAGGCCGAGGGCGCGCAGGAGAAAGTCGATCCACTCCTCACGTGTGAAGGACGCCCGGGCCTCGCGCAGCTTCTCGACCCCGAGGCCCGACACCTGGATGGGCCTGATCTCATCGATGACGAACGGTCGCACCTGTCCCTTGAAGACGAGCGAATCGTCGTAGCGCAGCTTGACCTCGGCCCACAAGCCGCCCTGCAGCAGCCGCTCGTGGCGGCGTATCTCGCCGTCTTCGATGTTGACGAAGTCGAGGTTGATGTTGGCGAGCTCGGCCCAGTACTTGTCCTGGGTCTCGACGAGGCGCACCTTGACCTTGTCGATGACCTCGTAGGTCGTGTGCTGCTTGATCGCCGACTTGATCGCCTCGCGCTCGTCGGGCTTCACGTACTTGGCAGCGAGCGTCTCCCGAACGAAGTCCAAACCCTCCTGGATGGTCTCCTCGTCCGTCGAGGCGCAGTACTTGCCCAGCAGGAACTCGATGACGAAGACGGGGACGCTGAAGGCGCTGCGCATCCTGCGCAGCAGGTCCTTGCGAACGACCAGCCCGGGAAACGCCGCCGTGCCGAGCTCGTCGAGGTGGTCGAGCTCACGCGGTTCGTCAGTCATGAAGCCCTCACATGTCTCTCGCTACCGTCAGTTTCAAGCCTCCGGCAGGGAATTGCTCGCCGGTCTCCACGTCACGCACGTCAAGCTCCAGGACCTCGCCGGCTCGCAACGCCTGCGCCGAGTGGAAGAAGAGGCTCAGGCTCTGCTCGCCTGCCTCGGGTTCAAGCCGCACCTCCTTGGCGCCGGCAGCGAGCACAGAAGCTCGCTGACCGTGCTCGTCCATCCTCGACACGTCCAGCAGGAGCGTGCGCCCCGTCTCCGTGGCGAGCACCAACTGGCCGGTTGGCGTTGAGTCGGCCAGGCGTGGGCGCAAGATGACCTTCACGGCCGCTCGCGTCAACTCCGTCGTCGCTACCACCACATCGACACCGATCCGCTTCTCCACTCGCGTTCGGCTCTTCGATGTGAGGTGCGGAATGACAAGTTCCTGCACCGCCGCACCACCGTGAGAGAACGACTTCTCCGCCTTGAAGAACGCCAGGCCCGGAGGCACAGCCACCCTGACATCCGCGTCCCACTCGAAGGGAAAGGTGGTCAAGGGAACGTCGGCCTTCGCAGGGACAAGCGCGTACCGCTCCTTCAACACGTGGCACCACGCGGAGTCGCACGGCACCGTCTCCGGGAGGAGCTCCCGGGGGAGAAGAATGAAGCCGTGATCGGTCAGAACGTGCACGGTAGGGTAGCCCCACCTGTGCAGCTTCTGAATGAGCCGTACCAGTCGATCGACCTCGCTCTGGACATGGCGGATGAGAGTCTGTGCCTCACCGTGTCCGATATGGTCGAGCTCGTCGTGGCCGTACGCAACGAGAAGATCGCCCGCGTCTGCCGGCGCCTGAGTTGAGTCCTCCACCTGAGCGATCTCGACACACGTTGCACCTGCCGCGGACAGCAAGCCGACCCGGTTGCTCAGCATCGCCGCGTCTTTGCCGTCCACTTTGGGGTGCAAGTCGTTCCCCACGACGTCCAGGGTGACCGTGGCGCCCGAGATGGGCAGGAGAGCCGTCATGCCAATCGGGGTAACACTCGGCAGGGCCGCCACGATCGGTTCGATCGTCACCTCGCGTTCACGCAGGTGCTCCTTGATGGCATGCGCACAGTCGTAGCGCAGCCCATCGACGATGATCACGGCGCGCCTGCCCTGAGCGCGCCACACAGCCTTTTCAACGTGCGCGGTCACGGCCGGCAAGCCACGTACAACTGCTGAGCCCTGGTCGACCAGCGCCCTGAAGAACTCAGTGTTGAGAGCGTTCGCGTAGCGCCCGTAGGCACGGTCGGCGACGCCGGCGACTGCAGGCAAATCCTGCTCCTCCGCCTGCAGCCGGATCCGCATGTGCTGCAACTCCACGACCGGCGCCGACTCTACGTACACCCGCGCGAGCTCCAGCGCCGACTGGCCTTCACCCACCCGAGCACGTGCCGTCTCGCACGCTTCCACGAACACCCCGAGGTCGCGAAGCAGGCCCCAACCGCCGGCGGGGACGTGGCTGGCCGAACCCAGATCGGCCTCTCTAGCGATCAGCTCCCGGTTCTGTGCGAAGAACCCTGCAGTGGATGACGCTTTGTCCGCCGCGACGCAGAACTCCGCCGCCGCCTGGTCCCAGCGCAGCCGTACCAGGTGAGGGAAGCCAAAGGCGCACCCTTCACGACCCGCTGCCCACGCCGACAGATCGATCTGCTTCTCGACTTTTCCTACCCATCGATCCCACGACTCCCTGCCGTCTGAGTCGCGCAGCCAGCGCTGCAACAGCTGACCATGATGAGAGCGAAGCCCCGCAGGTGGTAGACGATCGAGAAACGGGAAATCCGGGTCCTCGCCATACCCGACGTATGCATCGGTCAGCGCGAGCGCGGTCACCAGATCACGCACCATGCCGCGACCGGCGTCATCGGCGTCGCTAGTCCATAGCGTTCGCGGACCATCTCTGCCAGCTCGTCTGCGAGGCCTCGTTGCGCGAGGTCTTGCCACGCCCCGTCAGGGTCCGCGGCCATGTCGAGAAGCTCTTGGTCGAGATCGCCGACCAGTCGTGATTGAGCGAGCTCAGCGCTCACCGGGATCTGCCAAAACGAGAGGTGCTGCCCGATGTTGCCGGCCACGTACTTAGGGCCTATCCCGATAGGTCTGCACGCACGGATGCGCCCGTGGACACGTCGCGGATGCGGCCCCTCCCCGGCTCCCACGTAGCTGGGCTACGAGGGAGCCGTCTCGTGACCGCCCCGCTCGGTCCACGAACGCCCCGCACGCACATCCCTACCGGGATAGGCCCTTAGCCAACAGCGAGTCCGCGCCCCCATCGTACAGGCGGCGCTGAGCGGCGGGGTCGGAGGGTAGCGCTACCCCCGCCTGCTTCAAGAATGAGAAGAGGGTCGGCCTCTTGCCGCCGACGCGCCAAAGGACACCGCCGACCGCGTACTCAGTCAGAATCTCGAGTGGCGGCTCGCCGTCGGCGCCCTGCCGCGCGAGCCTCTCTTCGGAGAATGGGAGGTAGATCACGAAGCGCCGCCTCGGCGACGCGTCGCCGCCCGACGACGCCAATGCGCGGGCGACTCGGCTCTTCGCCATATCTGCCCATGCAGCGCCGCCGCGTCGTACTCCAGCAGCACGAAGGGCGCGGGCTCAAGCAGAACAAGGTGCTCACGCAAGTGCGGCAACACGCGCCCGAGCTCCCGGTGCTCATCGAACCAGAGGCACACGGAGGCCCGCTTCTCATGCACGAAGCGCTGATTGAACTGATCGACGAGCGCTTCGAGCAGCATCAGACGACCTTGACGCGCCGCAGAACCGCGGCCTTCTGCAGCGGCGCGATGTCGACCTTGACCCCATCGTCGATATCGGGGTTCCAGCCACTGGGCCTGGCGGGCTCGGGCTTCCACGGTGTGAGGATGCGAAAGTCGCGCTCACCGCCTTCCGGCCCCTCGTGCCGGCCCTCCTGCACCCACTGCAAGTGCTGGTCGAGATCGGCCAACTCCTCCGCTTTGGCCTGCCAATCCCGCCGCTCGTCAGGGCGGCCCGCCTGCTCCGCAAGGGCCGCCTCGCGGCGGAAGGTGTCGAGAGCGTCCCTGACGTAGCGCGCGCGCAGCTTGGCCATGCGGTCCGCGTCGAAGCGGTGGTAGTGCACGAATGCGCCGAACGCCGAAGCGCCCAGCCCCTGCGTCGAGGCCACGTGCCACAGGATGGGCCGGTTCTTGTACAGGGAGCAGTGGTAGTCGAAGAACACGTTCTCGAGCCATTCGGCGATACCGGAGACTCGTCGGTATCCCGCGACCGCTTTCTTCAGCTCGTTGGCGATGTCCACTTCGACCTGCCCGACGTTGAGCCGCGGGAAAGCACGCGCAAGCTCATCATGGACTCGCTCCACCACGCTGGCTTCGCCGGCGGTCGCGAGAAACGGGACGATGCCGTCCTGGTCGGCGTTCACGACCGCTCTGACCAGGTAGCTGAGCAGGCGGTACACATGTTCCATGCGTTTCTGCTCGGCCGTCTTGCCCTCCATCTGCGGCCAGAGCACCTCCGGCGGTCGCGCACCCAGCGTCTCCTCGATGGTCGCGCGCGTCTCTGGCGAGAAGCCGTACAGGCGAAAGACCTCGTCGTCGAGGTCGGCATAGAGAGCCTGGATGCGAGCTTGCTCTTCGGCCTCGTGCTCCGCAAGGCGGTCGAGCCGTACAGCCAGCGGCAAGGCCGGGTCCACAAGCTCATCTCGGAGGAGCCACGGCCGTTTGAAACGAGTAGAGACCTCGTTGCCCTCGTCCCACACGGCCTTGGCCCTATTGAGCGCGTCCGCCAGATCGCTGACGGACTTGTGCTGTCGCGCCGTGGGCTGGGGCACAGGGAGTCGCTTGACGACGCCCACCTGCCACGAACCGAACGACGTGAGTCCGCGGAGCAGATACTCGGCGGCCATCGAGCTCGCCACACCGAGCAAGAAGTTGCTGTCGCCCTCGCGCGCCGGAAGCACGGCCGGTCCCTTGTGCCCAAAGATGCAGCCGGGCGGCATCACGCGCACACTGAAGCCGCGCTGCGTGCGCAGCGGCCAGGTCAGACCCGGCAGAAAGTACTTCTGCTCGTTGCGGATGTACGACTTGGAGAACGAGCGAATCGCCTCGCCGTCGTCGCGCCAGAGGACGACGAGGTACACATCCGCGTAGAAGCGGCTGAACTCGCCGCCCTTGGCGAAGGGCACCCAATCGCGGCCCTCGCCGATACGGTCTCCCGGCAGCTCCCACCAGTGGCGCACGAAACGCTCGTCCGCAGCGGTGGCGAGACCTTGAGCTGCGGTTCCCCACGCCGGATCGAGCGCCGGAGCATCGCGGAAGACGTGTGCCACGAGGCCGACGCGCCGATAGGCGAGCGGCGAGCTTTCAATCGCGGCGAAGTCGCGACGGGCGACGTCAAAGCGGATGTCTTTCGAGGCCTCCGCCAACGCCTGCTCGAACATGGCAGCACGATCGTCATCCCCGGAGCTCGTGCGGGCAAAGCGCGCGAGATCGAAGAACGCCGTGCGCTCTCCCTCGGTGACGACATAGTACGCCCGCTCTGCTTGCTCGGTGGTCGTCTCGATGCCTTCTCGCGCCTGCGTAGCTTGGACGGTCGGCACCATGAGCTTACGGCGCAGGTCTGGATCGGCCAGAATGGCTCGCACATCTCTGCGGCGTCTGCTAGTCATCGCGAGAGCCCCACTGCGCCAGGGCAGCGTCTTCCCACTCCGCCAGGAGTGTCGCCAGCGGCCCGTAGTCCTTTTGTATCCGGCTGGCCTCGCAAGCGGCGTAATAGCGCGCCTCATCTTCCCGGCGCTCATAGCTGGTCAGCGGCAACATGTCGTTCTGCATCAGCAGGAGGTTGCCCACGATGAAGGCCGTCCTGCCGTTGCCCTCGCGGAACGGGTGCGCCGCCAAGACCTCGTTCATCACTTCGCTGACGAACGCAAACACCTGCTCGTCATCATCATGCAGATAGGGCGAGCGCGCGAAGACGTCGCGTTCCATCACGTCCATGATGGGCTACAGCCCGCCCGGTGGCAACGGCCACTTGGTGGGCCCGCCTCCCTTGTGCAGCGCGACCTTGCGCCACTCGCCGGCGAACGGATAGATGGCCGCCATAAGCTCCCGGTGGATCTCTTTGAGCAGATGCTGCGTCATGGGAACCGGCGAGTCCCGGGACACAAGCGCAGCGACCAACGAGGTGGCGCGCTGCACGCCTTCATCCTCACGGCGCTCCACCTCGTGCCGCTCCAGGCAACCGGCCCAGTTCGGACACAGGCCGTCATCGCTGACCACCCAATCCCACTCCCGGCCGTAGTCCCGCCAGGGGTTGGGGACCACGGTCACGGGGGCGGGTTCCGTTGCCATCTTGGCCAGCTGATCGGCGCGCTCCCTGGTCAGTTTGCGCTGCGTCGTGGGCACGACGTAGAACTGGCCGACCTCGCGCGACTGGTAGCACTCGATTGCCTGCCGCCCCTTGCCGCGCCTGAATCGGAACCCAAAGTCCTTCTCCTCCCATCTCCAGACAACTCGGCTCACTGGGCGGCCCCCCGGAGGACCATCGCCGCGGTCTCCACGGTCGCGTCGTCGAGAATGCCGACGACCAGGTCCAGCATGACGATGAGAGGGTTGCGCTTGAGCAGGATCTGGGTGCGAAGGGGTTCGAAAGTCTTCAGGTTCACGAACGACGACGACACGAGCGCGCCGACGTACCCCTCGGGCTCCACGAGCTGCGTTCCGCGATCGATGAATGCCGCGTAGATGTTGTTGGCCGTGAGTGGATAGTGCTTGCGCACGAACTCCTTGACCGACGGCACGAACGACCCATAGGGCGGGTTCATCACCACAACATCGTAGCTGCGCGAGAGGAGTTGCAGCAGCTGCAGGCCCCGTGCGGTATCTTCGGCGAAGATGCGAGCGCCGGCGTCATCGTCGTCGCTCGCGCTCGCTTCCAGGGCTCCCAGGAGTTGCCGCTCGAACTGACGGGCCTGCTGCTCCAGCAGACTGCGCTCCAGCTCGAGCTGCGAAGCGGTCTCGCGGTCGATCTCGTCGATGAAGCCGAAGGCCGTTTGCTCGGCAGGGCGCGGGGTCAGCAGGGTGAGACCCTCAGCCCGCGCCCGCTCCGCCATCCATTCGCCCAGCACGCGCGATACGCTCTCGCGCACCTGGACCAGGCTGCCGAGCTCGCCGACGTCGCGCAGGTTGCCCCAGATGGCCGCGAACAGGTGCTCCCGGAGGTCGCGGGAGCCGACGTCGCCACCAACACGGTCGACGAGCTCGCGGAGACGCCCCTCCCCCAGGTTCACCGCATTGGCGACTGCGAGATTTGCGCGACGTGTGCGCACGTCGAGCGGTGAGCAGCCGAGCTCAAGGGCCATCTCTTTCGCCGTGAGCAGCAGCGACAGCGACGCGATCTGCACAGCGCGCGGGTCGATGTCCACGCCGAAGATGTTGTTGGCGACGATGGCTGCCGGGATGTCCCGAGGATCTTTCACGGAGGGTTCACTGGGCCACCCGGGCTGCCCGGCGTGCTCGATCTCGTCGAGGTACATGCGCCGGAAGATGCCCATGGCGTACTGGCCGAAGTGCATGGCGCCGCACGCGGGGTCGAGCAGGGTGATGTCGCGAGCCATCTTGAAACCCTGCGCCTCGCCGGCCTCTGTCAGCCTCACGTACCGGATCCGTTCTCCGCTGCGTGGCGCCAGGTAGTCGGCGCGGATGCCCGGCTCGTCTGCGGGCGCTTCCGCGGACGCAAACCATCCGGGGGCGAGAGACGAGTCCGGATGCATCTGCAGCCACAGTCGCCCCAGCGTGTTGTCAACAAGCGCCTTGACCACCCAGGAGGGAGTGTAGAACTGATTGATGACGGCCAGCTCGTGAGACGTTCGCGGAGTGCCGCCGGTCGCCTTGCGAACACGCTCCTTCTCCTCGCGATTGAAGAACTGGTAGACCCAGCCGAGGAAGTCGCGGGCGCGATAGGCGTCCGCCTTAAGGCCATCGTTGATCATGGCGATCACGGCGCTGAGCGTGGCGTGCGTGGGCCACACACACGCGTACTCGTGGCTGGGATCGAAGAGGACGCCGATCTCGCCGGTCAGATGCGCGAACGCCAGCGTGAGGCCGTCCCGCAGCAGCGCCTCCTCGCCATCGTCCCCGTACTTGTAGCGGCCGCCTCCTGCTGCACGCAAGTCGCGGAGAAAGCGGGAGTACGCCTGGTCGGCGCCTCGCGTGAGGATCTCGGTCAGCTCCGGAGGAGACTCCGGATGCGCCGGTGGCGGGAGATACAGAAGGCCACGGGCTTCCATGGCTTTCAACCCGACGAGGCGGTTCAGCAGCGTGTAGGCAAGCTCGTCAACGACCGTGGCGAAGCCTCGCTCGGGTGAGCCCTCGGCCACCGTCTCGCGCGTCAGGAGCGCCTCGAGGCGCTGCCGCACATCGACATCGTCGCCCTGCAGGCTCATCGTCGTCACGTCGTCGTGCCTGCCGTTGCGCTTCAGGCCAAGCCGCTTGAGCTGCGCGGTGAACTCGTCCTCAAGGCTGCGCCGAACCTTCGGCGCCCAGGCCTTCACCGCGTCTTTCTGCCGGCCTTCAAGCGCCCGCTGGCCGCCCTGGTCGTGAGGCACGTCGCTCACTGCGTCAATCCGCGATCACAGTGAAGCCGTCACGGATCTTCGCCTTGATCTCGTCCGACGCCACCTGCAGCACGTCATCGACCTCGGCCTCGGTCGAGAACTGGCGCCCCAGAAGGTGAGAGGCGTGCCAATGGTGTACCCGTGTGTCTGCCGCATGAGGAGGTGCGGCCAGTGCGCGCACGGGCTTCGTCACGGGACCGACTCCTACTGCCAGAAGAGCTTCACGGCGAGGTAGTTGCCGCCGTCGGGCTGATTC
>JBAXRL010000078.1:0-9692 GCA_037131205.1 Actinomycetes bacterium
CGGCCGCCCGCGCCGCCATGGTGCCGAAGGTGATGATCTGCGCGACGTGGTCGCGGCCGTACTTGTCGGCGACGTAGTCGATGACCGTACCGCGGCCGGCCACGGTGAAATCCATGTCGATGTCGGGCATGCTCTTGCGCCCCGGGTTGAGAAAGCGCTCGAACAGAAGGTCGTACTTGAGCGGGTCGATGTCGGTGATCCCGAGGGAATAGCTCACGATGGAGCCGGCCGCCGAGCCGCGCCCGGGGCCGACGCCGATACCGTTGTCCCTGGCGAACTTGACGTAGTCCCAGACGATGAGGAAGTAGGCGTCGAAGCCCATCTCGCCGATGACGCCGAGCTCGAACTCGAGGCGCTCGCGCGCCTCGGCGGACGGCTCGGCGCCGTAGCGGCGCACAATGCCGTTCTCGCAGAGCTCGCGCAGGTAGGAACCCTCAGTCTTACCCTCAGGTACAGGGTAAGACGGCAACAGATACGTGCCGAAGTCGAGACTCACGTCGCAGCGCGCGGCGATCTCCACGGTGGCCGCGCAGGCGCCGGGGTAGTCCTTGAAGCGCTCCTCCATCTCCTCGGCGGACTTGAGGTAGAACTCGTCGCTGCCGTAGCGCATGCGCACCTCGTCGGCGATGTTGCTCTGCGTCTGGATGCAGAGCAGCGCGTCGTGGGCGTAGGAGTCGTCGTGGCACAGGTAGTGCACGTCGTTGGTGGCCACGGTGCGCAGGCCGGCCTTTGCGGCGAGCCGCGCGAGCTTGGGGAGCAGCTCGCGCTGCTCGGGCAGGCCGGCATCCTGCAACTCGACGTAGACGTTCTCGGGGCCGAGGAGATCGGCGAGGCGCCGCACCTCGGCGAGAGCGGCCTCGTCGTCGCCGTCCCTGAGCAGCAGAGCGGCGCGCCCGCTCATGCAGCCGGTGAGCGCGATGAGGCCCTCGTGGTGCTCGGTGAGCAGCTCCCAGTCGGCGCGCGGCTTGTAGTAGTAGCCCTCCAAATAGGCCCGCGTGCTGAGCTTGACCAGGTTCTTGTAGCCGGTCTGATCGCGGGCCAGCAGGGTGAGGTGGGCGTTCTTCTCCTTGACCCCGGCCCGCGAGCTGCGGTCGGTGGCCACGTAGAGCTCGAGGCCGATGATGGGCTTGATGCCCTCGTCCTGGGCGGCGCGATAGAACTTGACGACGCCGCCCAGGGTGCCGTGGTCGGTGAGCGCCACGGCCGGCATGCCCAGCTCCCTGGCCCTCTGGACGAGGCTCTTCACACGGCAGGCGCCGTCGAGCAGCGAGTATTCGCTGTGTACGTGCAGATGGACGAAATCGGCGGTCATTGAGGCTTTCGATTCTAGCACGGCGGGGCGCCGCGACCGTGCCCTATTCGAGGTCGCGCGCCAACACCTCAATGACCTCCGCGATCACCCGGATGTCCGCCTCGTCGTCAGCGGCGACGACGATCGCTTCGTAGTCTGGGTTCAGAGGGCTGAGCGTGACGCTGACGTGTCGCCAGGCGCCATCGGCGTCACCCGCCTTCTCGCTGTCGTATCGCTTGACCGTGTAGCGCTGCCCCGTCTCGGGGTCGACGGCAGCGCGCAGCTCGACCAGCACGATCCGGCCCTGCCGGGATCCGGCGACCGGCGCCTCGAAGAGACAGAACGCGCCGTCGGGGATCCTGGGCTCCATCGAGTGCCCGACGACCTTGGCCACGAACATCCCGGGGCGCAGCGAGCGGCCGACGTCCGGCTCGACCCACTCCGACTCGTCGGCGTTGACGTTCTGCGGGTCGCCGAATGCACCCGCTGCGGCCTCCAGCGGCAGGAGCGGCACACACGTCCGGTAGCGGTCCTCGGGCAGCGGTGTGACGATGCGAAGCGCCCGCGTGGCGACGGCCCCGATGACACCGGCCGCGCGCTCGAACCAGCCGGGGTCGTCCCGCACGGCGTCGCGGAGCGCCCTCTCGTCGAGATAGCCCGCCAGGCGCCGGAAGTGGCGGATCATCGCGCCCACGTCGTCGAGGTCGCTGACGGCGATCTCGATCACCTCGTAACCGTGGCCACGCAGCCAGTCACGGATGCTGCGGTCTTGCTCGGCGGTCGCCGGGTCGCCGTGCAGGTGTCCGCTGAGCCCGTCGAGGTAGATGCACACGCCTTCGTCGGCGTCGTGGTGCGGCGCGCGGTAGATAACGTCCGGTGTGGTGGCGCCTATCGGGGGGTCCAGCTTGAGTTGCTCGCCGCGCACGCCCTCCTCGAAGCCGGCTGCCCGCAGCAGTTCGCGCAGATGCCGCTCCGCCGCGTTCACGGGCTGGGCGCCGTCGGTGGGCTCTATCGACGGTTGCCTGGCGGGGATGTCGTGGCCGGCGTCGAGGTGGTCGCCCCACGCGTTGAAGCGCTCCGCGGCCTCAGTGCGCCGCAGGTACTTGTGGTAGAAGCCGTTGCGGAACGTCTGCAGACAGTCGATACAGGCTGCGGCGCAGGCCGCGGGGCAGTCCTCCACGATCGCTCGCGCTGCGGCAATGACCTCAGCGAACCGGTCGAGCATCTGATCGAGCAGCCCGGAACCGCCCGGCATGGGATCCCACAGCAGCCCGTCCATCTCATCGCGGTCGACATGGCCGATCACCAGGATCTGGAGGTCGTCGAGGTGCATATCGAGCACCTGGACGGCGCCCATGCGCAGCGCCTCGAGCACGCTGTAGGCAGTCGTGTGGTCCGCGCAAGCTCGCAGCAACAGCGCGTCGGCGACGACGTCGGCGTAGAAGCCGACCGGTACGATAGCCCGCCCGCAGCGGTCGCTGTGCGACTCCGCGAACTGCGTCAGCTGCGCCTGAGACGAGAGCGGTGAGACGCTCTGGCCGCACACCGTACACACCGGGTAGCCGAGCATCGGCTGCGGCCTTGTGAGCGCCGACGAAGCGCCCACGTTCACCAGTCGTAGATGGTCACCGCGGAGGTGATGGACGGCCTGCGCGCCCCAGCGGTACGCACGACCGCCGCTGTGCCGGTCGCGCTCGAGTCCGTGCACGGCCACGCCGAGCTGGAAGCGCAGTACCTCGTCGTCGGAGATGTGCGACGTGTGCACGAGATCGACATCGCACACCGCAATGGCCTGCAGCGCTGTCGCACCAAGCGCGGAACTGACGGCCAGCGGATCCGTTTCCTTGACAGCCTGCCGTTCGATCGACACCTCGAAGGCCGGCATCTCAGCGCGCCGCTCGTCGATATCGCGATGGAAGCGGCGCGCCACGAAGCGGTTGCCGTTGGCGTAGATGAGGTTGCCCGGCACGTATTCACGCAGTGCCACGCTGGGAGGGCGCGGAAGCACGAAGTCCATGGCGCCCGCCTGCCAGAAGGGGATCTCCGCGCGGCCGAGGATCGAACCGACCTCAAGCCCGTAGCCGGGCAGGAAGCCCTCGGCGGCCAGGACGCCGAACGTGTTGACGTCGTCGTAGCCCTCGGCCTCGCGCCGCGTGCGGCGGTCCGTCCCCTTGAGCCGCCCGACCAGCCGGTCGCAGCGGCGGAACAGCATGTCGTCCTCGCGGTCGAGGACGCCCTGGTCCTCGCGGAGCGCGTTGAGGCGCTTGATCTGATCCATCGCCCAAGCCAGGCGGCGACGCAGACGGGCGACGACGGCGTCGAGATCGTCGCCCATCCCGCTCACGTGCGTACGCAGGGCATCGTTTGAGACCACGGCTGCGTCTCTCTCGGGCCAGCCCTGGCGGAAGGCGCTCTCCACAGCGGCGACCAGATCCTCGTGGTTGTCTTCGATGAGCGCCCGCAGCGGCGACAGATCGAACGGGGCAGTCCGCAGCCTGCCGCCCTCGAAGAGGTACGCCGAGACCTGGTTCGGCAGGCAGTCGTGGAGCACGCCGGCGATGAGCTCCCGTGCGGCCGGCGTGCGCTGGTCATCGCGCACGTACTGGTGCAGCCGCGTCACGACCGCGGCGTGGACGTGCTTGCCCACCATCACCTGGTTGCTCAGGTTGAATGCCGGCGGGTCGACCCTGCCGGCCAGCAGCTTCACGGGCTCGGCGAAGCAGGCGCGGTCGTGAGGCACAGGCCGGCAGTACGTGAGATCGACGGCCATGCGGTGGCGCCGGCCGGCGCGCCCCACGCGTTGCCAGTAGTTGGCCGGCAGCGGCGGCACGTTGCGCAGAAGCACCGCGTCAAGCTGGCCGATGTCGACGCCGAGCTCAAGCGTCGGCGTGCAGACCAGCGCGTTCACCGCCTCGGATTCACCCTTGAACAGGTTCTCGAGGCGCTCGCGCTCCTCAGTCGGCACCATCGCCGTGTGCTCCGCGGGCCGCAACATCGAGTAGCCCTGGTCGAGAAGCTGTAGATCGTAGTTGTCGCGGTCTTCGCGCAAGAACTCGAGCTCGCCGTCACAGCGCCACGAGGTACATCTCTGCAACGGCGCGCGGCGCCCAAAACGCCGGCGGCAGCTGCGGCACTGCCAAACGCCATGGCTTCCCTGGAGTCGAAGCCGATCCGCGTCTACTTGAAAGAGCTCGCTCACGTTGGGCAGCGGCCTGCCCTTCGACCCCTTCAGGCACACGGGCACCAGCAGCTCGCGCTCGACGAGCAGAGCGAAGAGCCCCTGCAAGAACTCTTCCATGTGCTCGGTGTCCACGCCCCACTTGCGCGCGATCTGGCGGATGGTCGTGTCTCCGCGATCGCTCAGCCACTGCGTGACATACGCGGCCTTTTCGCTGGCGGCTCGACGCATCTTGGTGCCTGCTGGAGGACCAAGCTTCTGCAGGTAGCCCTGCTGGATCTCGAGATCGCCCTCCATCCAGTACTTGCTGAAGATCTCGCGCTCGGAATCGTGGAGGACGCGTTTACGACGCAGGTAGTCGAGCACGCCGGCGACGCCGTCGCGCAGATCCTCGGGGGGCATGCCGAGCACGTAGGCGTTGTCCTGGATCCAGGCCAGCGAAGTGTCGAGCCCGTCGTAGTCGACCTTCATGCGGCCCCACGGCTCGAGGCCGATGGACTGGCGCGACGAGAGCGTCACTTCACGCAGCGCCTGGATGCGCAGGAACTTGCGCCGCTCCTGCTGGTGCTTGCCGCCGCTGCCCTCCTTACGCACCACCTGCCAGACCTCGGGGACGAGGGCGCGCGAGAGCGACTCGTCGTCGTCCAGCAGCCCGTCGACATACATGCTGAGATCGCCGACTGATACGGGCCCTTCTTTGAGGCCGTCCGCCATGAGCGCGCGCAGGCGGAAGCGGCGGGCATGGTCCTGCATCCAGCCGGCCTGGAAGGCGGCGTCCTGCCGGTTGTCGCAGAAGACGAGCAGCCGACGACGCTCGGAGTGATGGACCATGTCCTGGGCGAGCACGTGCACGTCGGCGACGTTGGTCGCACGCACAGGGCGCGCCGGCTCACGGTAGATGCCGCGGAGCCGGCGCGCCTTCGAATCACACGAGAGGCAGGCCGTGAGCTTGCCCGGATTCACCCGGTTCTGGCGGATGGCGTGGAGCTTCACGGTCCGACCGGCGACGCCGCACTGCAGGCAGCGCCCTGCCTCTTCATGATGTGCAGCGCCGCAGCGCCGGCAGAGGTGGATGGGCGCGAGGCGATCGTGCTGGTCGAGGTCCGCGTCGTCGGCGCCGCCGACGACATGATCGACCAGCAGGGCCCGCACGCCTCCTTGCGCCTGACCCAAAGGCTCCCAGAAGACCGCGTCTCCGACGGCCTCGCCGCCGCCCGGCGCCCGGCCGCTGAAGGCAAAGTCCTTGAGCGACGTGACGTAGTAGTGCTGCCCGCACGTCGTGCAGGTGAGCACGCTCAGGTGCGCGTAGCGACCTTCGCCCGTCGCCTGCATCTCGTCCTCTGCCGCGAGCCACAGTTTGGCTCCGCTCGTGGCAGACACCGCCTCATCGCCAGTCTCAACCTCTACCTGAGCCTCAGGGAACGTGACCACAGCGCCGCTGATGCCACGCACAAAGGCATGCACGACGGGCCGCAGGAGCGGACGCCCATCGTCGCGAGCCGCCGCTCCCAGCGTGAGCCAGGCGAGGATCTCGGCCTCGCTGACCTCGCGCCCAACATGCGGGCGCAGCGCCTCGGGCAGCGCTCCCAACGCCCGCGGCTCCGCGAGCAGCTCGCTGAGCTGGTGGACGACCTCGTTGCGCGCCAGCTCGGCGTGCAGCCGCTCGGCCCAGATGCCCGCGGGCAGCGGCCGTCCGGAGAGCTCCTGGCATACGCCGCCAATGCGCGCGGCGATCTCGTCTTCGTCGGCCTCCACGGCCCGCACGCAGCTCTCGAGGAGCGCCGCCGGGTCGCCGGACGGCGCCGGCGGCACGACCCGCTGCGCGCGCCACACTTCGCGCTCGTAGGCCTCGCCGACGGTGACAACCTGGCTCGCCTCGACGCCGAAGAATCGTGAGGCGAAGGCGCGCGCCGCATCGGGCTCGTCGCGGTCAACGATGGTGGCCGAGGTGGCGACGCACACCGTGTCTCGCGCGCCGCGCCCACAGAACGACCGCAGACGGCGGATGAGGCAGGCGGTCTCGGCGCCCTGCGCACCCGTGAACGTGTGCGCCTCGTCAAAGACCAGGTAGTCCAGGCGCGCGTCGGTGAACAGCTCCGCGTCCCGCTGCCTGGTGAGCAGGAGCTCGAGCTGCTTGACGTTGGTGAGCAGGATGCGCGGCTGCCCGCCCGGCGTGCGCATGGCCTCGCGCGAGCAGACCTCCTCGGCCGGGTGCACCGCCTCGCCGCCGCGCTCGCCCCTCACCGTCGCCAGCTTGGCCTCGTAGTCTGCTCGCGACGCACCGGCCGGCAGCCTGATGCCCGTGACCTCGTTCTCGCGCTCGGGCGTCTTGCCGACGTACATGCCGAAGGTGATGCCGGTGCCGGCGAGCAGCGAGCGCAGGCGCATGAGCTGGTCTTCCGCCAGGGCGTTCATGGGGTAGACGATCACGGCGCTGATGCCTGCGGCCTCGCCGTCATCGCGCAGCTGCAGGCACGTGCTGATCACCGGGTACAGGAAGCACTCGGTCTTGCCCGAGCCGGTGCCCGTGGAGACCAGCGTGGTGTGCCCGCCACGGATGGCGCGGATCGCCTCCTCCTGGTGGCCGTAGAGGTGGGTGATCTCGGCGGGGATGCGCCGGCGCATGTGCGGGTGCAGGAGACCCTCGGCCACCAGCGCGTCCACGGACGCGCCTTCGCGAAACGGCCGCGACAGACTCACGTAGGGACCCTTCAGCAGCGGCGAGCGCCGCGTGGCGTCGAGCGAGAGCAGCTCGCGCATCTGGGCGCGCAGGCCGTCGTCGGCGAAGGCGTAGGCGGTGAGCTGGTAGCGCAGGAAGCTGTGCAGCACGTTCTCGGTGAAGACGATGGGGTTCAGTGCCATCTCAGATGCGCCCCCTCCAGGGTTCACCGGGGAGGCGTGCGACGAGCCGCTCCAGGACGAGCGCGCCTGCTTGATCGACGTCGTAGGCCTCGCCGGTGCGCAGCAGCGGTACTACGTCTCTCCCGAACGCCGGTGAGGCGAGCTTCTCGGCAAGGTTGGCCTCGAACATGGCCCGGGTGACGGCCGTTGACCCGCGCGTCATGTACGCCTGGAAGCACGCAACGACCGCCCCGTCATCCACGTCGAGATCGGTGAGTGCGCGACACAGGTCGTAGAGGTCGCGGCCCTTCTTGCGCTGGTAGAGGGCGCGGAGCTTGGTGCCCAGCAGCTCTTCGAGAGTGTACGTGGTGACCTTGGCGTCGCCTGTGAACCACAGCGTCTCGACCGTGAGCTCATGCTCTCGCAAGCCACGACACGAGAAGTGCTCGCGCGTGTTGATCTCGACCTTCAGACGCATAGGCTGCACGGGCAGCGCCGTGGTCTCGAAGCGATAGACCAGCTTGACGCTGTCGGAACCGCGCCTGGAGCTCGGCTCGCCCAACCACGGATCGAGCGCGGCCCGCAGATCGTCGAGCGCCGGCCCGATCGGCCCCGCCTCGATCTGCACGAGGTCGATGTCTTCCGAGTAGCGGCCGGGCGGGTCGCAGTGGAACTTGTGCAGCGCCGTGCCGCCGCGGAAGGCGAACGAAGCAGCGACCAGGCGTCGGCTGAACATCTCGGTGAGCGCGCGAGAAAGCACCAGGTCCTGTTCGACCTGGGCGTCAGACGGCCACGGAGCATGTGCGCGCCACGCAGTGATGTGCGCACGCGGGATCAGAGGTCGACCTCGACGTCTTCATTGGGGATGACCCGCCACGGACTGGCAGCCTCCTCTTCGCCGCGCGGCGCATCGGGGGCGAGCAACACGGGTCGATAGCGTTTGGCCGACAGAACGCGCAGCAGCGGGTCGGCCAGTCGCGGATGGCCGGCGCGATCGAGCAGGTAGCCGAGACGCTGGAGTTGCGGTGTGCCGACGGACGCCGCGCCGGCGTACAACGCCTCCGGATCGAGCCGCTCCGCGAGCTCTTGAAGGACCGTGGCGACATTGCCCCAGCCGCCACAAGCGCGGGCGAACCGAACGAGGTCAAAGGCGGTGGCCGCGGGAGTAGAGACGCGCATGAAGCCGGTCTCGGTCTGGACGGCATCGGCCGGCGTGCCCTCGGCCAAACGGCTCATGTGGAACTCGACGGCCGTGCGTCCGGCAATAGCCGGACGAGTGGGCCGGTCCGTCACGACCTGGAACACCATGGGCTGCTGGTGGGAGGCGCCGTACAGAGCGGCGGCGGTCAGCAGGCCCACGTAGTAGGGCTGCTGAAGGTAGCGCATGAGGTCGTCGATGAACCATGATGCCGGCGGACTACCCGCACTACCGTACTCGGGTGGGACAATTACGTAGAAGCCGCGGCGCAGGGCGACGATGCGACCGCTGCTCCTCAGGCGACGCAGTACGGCCTGAACGGCGCCGGCGGATCGCGACAGGCCCATTACCGCATCGGCGTCGCTGAAGGTGTAGCGCCCGTGGGACTGAAGCCCCGCAAGGAAGGCAGAGGCACTCTCACGCGGTTTCACGACTGAAACATCCATAACACTTTCGGAAACTAACAAAAAGTGTCACATTCTGCAAGCGCAGTGGCTCTCTCAGCCGATGACTCCCCGGTTCACCTCGAGCCCAGCCGTAGGCCCAGACCGCCTGGGATCCGCACGATATCTGGCCACGCTCCGCGAGCTGGAGCTGTTGGAGCGGCGCGTGCCGGTCACGAAGACGCACCCGGCGAACAGCCGCCGAAAGCCGCGATCGCCTGACGCACGTCCCACTCATCGGCGCGGCTGCACTGCGCAATCCGCTGCTCGAAGTCGTCGAGATTCACCAGAAACCCGAAGCGCCGCCGCACCGCTTCCACCCAGCCGATGATGTCCACCGGCGTGGTCAGGTAGCCGATGGCCTCCGGCTGGAACTCGGCCTCGCGGCGCGGTCTCACGACGTCCTGCGGGTCGAACGGCCGCGACCCGAGTCCATCGTCGACCACGTCGCACCAGACCTTGAGCACCGTCAGGCGCCGGACCAAGGTCTCATCGAAGGACCGCGTCGAGAACCACGCCAGGTCGTAGAGATCGCGCGCCAGGCCGGCGCGCCGAAAGCGCGCCAGCTTCTCGGCGACGATCTCCTCAACGCGGGCAGCCGGAATCGGCGGAAGCGGGAAATCGTAGCGCTGATGGATCGGCAGCGCGATCGGCTGGGCCGGCTGCGCCGCCAGCCAGAGCGGCCGGCGTCCGAGATCGAGACGCGCGGGTACTTCCGGTGAGCCGAACGGGCTCGTGATC
>JBAXRL010000079.1:0-9650 GCA_037131205.1 Actinomycetes bacterium
TTGAACTGGCTCATGTAGAGCGAGTGGTAGAAGCCCTTGGCGGCCATCAGCTCGTCGTGGGAGCCGATCTCGGCGATCTCGCCGCTACGCACGACGAGGATCTTGGCCGCCGGCCGGATCGTGCTCAGGCGATGGGCGATCACGAAGCTGGTGCGCCCCTTCATGAGGCGCTGCAGCCCCTGCTGGATGAGGCGCTCGGTGCGCGTGTCGACGTTGCTGGTGGCTTCGTCGAGGATGAGGATCTTGGGATCGGCCACCATGGCCCGGGCGATGGTGATCATCTGCCGCTGGCCCTGGCTCAGGTTGGCGCCGCGCTCGATCATCATCGTGTCGTAGCCTTGGGGCAGGTTGGTGATGAACTCGTGCGCGTTGGCCTCCCTGGCCGCGGCGATGCACTCCTCGTCCGTGGCGCCCTCACGGGCGTACCTGAGGTTGTTCATCACCGTGTCGGAGAAGAGGTAGGCCTCCTGCAGCACGGTGCCGATAGAGCGGCGCAAGCTCTGCTGCGTGAGCGTCGCCAGGTTCTGGCCGTCGATGAGGATCGTCCCGTCGTCGATGTCGTAGTAGCGGGTCAGGATGTTGATGATGGTGCTCTTGCCGGCGCCGGTGGGGCCGCAGATGCCGATCATCTGGCCGGGCAGCGCTTCGAAGGTGTTGTCCTTCAGGATGCGGCGGCCGGGGATGTAGCTGAAGTCGACATTCTCGAACTGCACGTGGCCGCCCTCGAACTCGTAGGGCGTGGCGTCGGGGACGTCGACGGTCGTCGGCTGCGTCTCCATGATCGCGTAGTAGCGCCTGCCGGCGGCGACCGCCTGCAGCAGGGTGCCGGTGAGGTTGGCAATCTCCGAGAGCGGCGAGGCCAGCAGCCCGGCGTAGCCGATGAACGACACGATCACGCCGACCTGGGTCATGTGCTCCACCGCGAGAAGCGCCCCGACGACCACGACGATGACGATCTGCAGCATCGACATCGCCGTCGTGATGGGGAACTGCAGAAGCGAGAGGAAGAACGACCTGGTACCCACCGTGAAGACCCCGTCGGCGCGGTCCTTGTTGGCCGCCATGGCCCACTCCTGGCGGCGGTTGGCGGTGATGATCCTGTGGCCGGAGATGGTCTCTTCGTAGAAGCCGCTGAGCTCCCCGATCTCATCCTGCATCTTGGAGAAGGCAGGGCCCGAGAGGCGTTCGACGACGCTCGTGATGACGAGCATCGCCGGTACCACGAGCAGCGCAGCGATCGCGAGCCGCCACTCGATAACGAGCATGATGACGGCGATGATCACGACTTGGAGCACCGCCCGGATGAGCTGCGAGACGGCGGTTTCGAAGAACCGCGCGATCGCCTCGACGTCGTTGGTGACGCTGCTCACCAGCTCGCCGGTCGAGCGGCTGTCGAAGAAGTCCAGCGACAGCGTCTGCAGATGCTCGGCAAGTCGCGTCTGCAGCGTGTAGGTGGCGCCGGTCGCCAGCCGCGACATGAGGCGCTCGGCGACGAACGAGACGAGGATGTACACGGCGGCGGCGATGAGGCCGGTGATCACCCAGCCGCTGAGCTCGTCCAGCGTGCCGTTCTTGCTGGAGACGACGTTGATGGCCTGCCCCGACACGTACGGGAGCATCACGAGCGCCCCGATGGCGACCACCAGGAGGAGCATGGCGATCACGAACTTCACCGTGTTGCGTCCGCCGATCATGGTGCCGATCAGGCGGAGGGCGATCGCCGTCGTGTCCCTGGCGCCGGTCGAGGGCGGTTTCGCGGCGGCGCGCGCCCGCCGCGCCTCGCGGGCGGGGTGGCGCGGCGCGCTCTTGGGTGCGGTGGTCGTGCTCGTCGTCTCGGTGCTCACGCTCATGAGGAGACCGCCGGCTCCTGCGGCGCCAGGCCCGCGCCAAGCTGCGACTCGTAGATCTCGCGGTAGAGCTCGCTGCGTTCCATCAGCTCCTCATGGCTGCCAACGTCGGTGATGCCGCCGCGGTCCATCAGCACGACCTTGTCGAGATCGATCACAGCGCTGATCCTCTGGGCCACGTAGAGCGTGGTGGCGTGCCCGGCGAACTCCGGGATCGCGTCCTGCACGCGGCTCTCGGTGGCCACGTCGAGGGCGCTGGTGCTGTCGTCGAGAATGAGGATCCTGGGCAGCGGAGTCAGCGCCCGGGCCATCGAGAGGCGCTGGCGCTGACCGCCGGAGAAGTTGTTGCCGCGCCGCGAGACCGGCGCCTCCCAGCGCTCCGGCAGATCGTCCACGAACTCCCCGGCGTCTGCCGCCCCGGCGGCGGCCACCATGACCTCGTCGTCCACGTCGGGCGCCCCGAACTTCAGATTGAAGCGCACGTCGCCCTGGAAGAGCACCGCCTCCTGCAGGGCGATCCCGACGATGCGCCGCAGGTCGTCCTGCGGGACGTCGCGCACATCGACGCCGTCGATCGTGATGCGGCCCTCCGTGACGTCGTAGAAGCGCGGCACGAGGTTGACCAGCGCCGTCTTGCCGGCGCCGGTGGCGCCGAGGATGCCGACGCGCTCGCCGGGCTCGATGGTGAGATCGATGTGCTGCAGCGCCGGCGGGTCGAGGGCGCCGTCCGGACGACGGAAGGCGAAGCTGACGTCCTCAAAGGCGAGACGGCCTTTCACAGCCGCGGGATCCAGCGGCGCCGCTTCGGGGCGGTCCTGCACGGCGGGGACCACGTCGTAGGCTTCCAGCAGACGCTGCATGGAAGCGCCGCCGCGCAGGATGAACGGCACCACGATCGCCAGCATGGCCAGCGGCGCGGCGACCAGGCACAGGTATTGCGTGAAGGCGATCAGCTCGCCGAGATTCAGCGACCCGCTGAGGACGCGCCAGCCGCCGTACCACACCGAGACGAGGATCATGGCCTGCGCGGCGGCGTTGATCAGCGGTTGCATGAGGGCCACCGTGAAGGCGGCGCTGAAGGCGGGCTTGCGCATCGCCGCGGCGCGCTGCGCGAGCCGCTCCACCTCGAGCCTCTCGCGGGTGAAGGCCTTGACGACGCGCACGCCGGTGAGGCTCTCCTGCAGGGTGTTGTTGACGTCGTCGAGCCGCTCCTGGCGCGCCACGTAGGCCTTGAAGATGAGCGGCGCGATGATCGCCATCAGCCCCAGCACCAGCGCGGTCGCTACGAGCAGCAGCCAGACGAGGCTCGGCGACTGGATCAGCGTGAGGATGAAGGCGATGATCAGCATGAACGGCGCGTAGAGGATCAGCAGGCACCCGTAGAGCACGGCCCAGCTGACGTTGTCGATGTCGGAGGACAGGCGCGTCAGGATGTCCCCTGTGCGCAGGCGGTCGAAGTTCTCGAACGAGTACGCCTGGAGCTTGCCGTACAGCTCGGTGCGGATGACCCAGGCGGTCCCCTGCATGAAGAACACGGCGATGCCGGCGGCCGCCGCCATCGCGCCGCCGGCCACGAGCGCCAGCACCGCCATCCAGATGCCGGTGGTGACGATGACCGTCGTGTCGTTGGCGACCAGGCCCTTGTTGATGATGTGTTGCGTGAGGGTCGCCATACCGATGCTGGCCGCCCCGGAGACGAGCAGCAGCGCCTGGCAGACGACGAGGTGCCAGCGATAGTCGCGGTAGATGACGAACAGCCGTCGATAGGCTCTCAGCATGCTTGGCTACCATCCTGCGCGGGCCTGACACGACCGTCTCTTGACCGTGCTCTCGAACAGCCTATCACGAGCTCGGCGAATCCGTAGCCCGCGCCTTGCGGTGCTGTCGACCGGCGGGATCGCCGTGAAGGCGATCGACCATTGCGGCGACGAGGCGCTGAGGGTGTACGAGTGCCGAGCGACTGCGGTAGGCTCACGCCGACGGCGTGTGTCACGCTCACGCGCCGCGGTTTCTGCCGGGTCACGCGGACCGCGCAAACCCGGCACGCGCCGGCCCTGTGGTCGCAGTCGGGAGGTTGACATGGCAATCACGGTCTCTCTGCGCAGGGTCGTCGACGAGCTTGAGGCTCTGATGGACGGCATCACCGCCTACCTCAACCGGGAGACCGGCGACCTCTGTTCGATCGGGGAGGAGGAAGCGCGCCTGGCCGAGGACGGCGCCGACCTGGACGGGCTGCCCGACTGGCAGCGCGAACAAGTGGACCAGGCCGGCGGGATCCTCGACGCAGAGGAGTGGCTCCCACTGCCCAGCAGCTTCGACATCCACGAGTGGGCGATCATGGATGAGTTCTCGCGGGCGCTCGACGATCCCGACCTCAGCGATGAGCTGCTGGACGCCATTCGCGGCGCCGGCGCGTTTCGCTGCTTCAGAGACGCGCTCCACCGGAACGAGATCCAGGAGAGCTGGTACGGCTTCAAGGCCGCGGCGCTCGCGGAGATCGCCGCCGACTGGCTCGACGGGCAGGGGATCGCTTACGCCCGCGACGTGGCCGCCGCGCCGGCGCTCCGGCGGGCGCCGATCGATCGGATCCACTGGCTGGCGGGATGCTGGGACCTCGTCGAGGGCACGTTCACGGCGGCCGACGGCAGCGTGCTCGCGCCGTGGGGCGAGGCGCCGCTCGGCGTGCTGCTGGTCACGCCCTCGGGGGAGCTCGCGGCCCACCTGGGGCGGCGCGAGCGCGCGCCTTTCGCCGGCGAGCAGCCGACGCCCGGCGAGAAGCAGCAGGCCTACGACGACTACTTCAGCTACTACGGTCGCGTCGTGCGCGCCGCTGACGAGGCGGGCACGATGGTCACCGCCGTGGACGGCGCCACGGACCCCGACTGGATCGGCGGCGAGCAGCTCCGCTACCTCGACATCGAGGACGACGACCACATCGTCCTGCGCACGCCGCCGCTCGCCCTTGCGGGCGGCGACGTCGTCGGGCGCTTCGCCTGGCGGCGGCGAGGCGCCGCCGCCGCCCGCCTCGCCGCCGGCGGCGCCGCGGCCGGCGGCTGAGCGCGACCTGTATCCTCCATCGAGAAAGGGACCGACATGGCAAGGCGCAGCTGGTACGGGATCTGTGGGCTCTGCGGAGCGCGGGTCGGCAAGGCCGCGATGACTCGGCACCTGCGCACGTGCCTCGAGGGCACGAGCGGCGGCGCCCGCTCGCGGGTGCTGCTCGTGCGGGCTCAGCCTGCCGGCGCGCCGATGTGGTGGCTGGACATCGCCGCCACGCCGGACGCCAAGCTGAGAGCTCTGGACGGCCTCCTGCGTCGCGTCTGGCTCGAGTGCTGCGATCACCTCAGCGAGTTCTCTTTCGGCCCGCGTCAGCGGGTCGGCATGACGAGGAGGATCGGCGAGGTCCTGGGGCAGAGCGGAAGTCGTGTGGACTACGTGTACGACTTCGGCTCCAGCACCGAGCTGGTCGTCAGCCACAGTGGCGTCGTTGAGGCCGCACTTAAGAAGGGCGTGCACGTGATCGGCCGCAACGAGGCCCCTGTGTGGCCCTGCGACGTGTGCGGCGAGCCGGCCAGCGTGGTCTGCGTGGAGTGCGCCTGGGACGGCCGCGGCTTCTGCTGCGAGACGCATGCGCCGGAGCACCGGTGCGGAGAGGACATGCTGCTGCCGGTCGTCAACTCGCCGCGCATGGGTGTGTGCGGCTATACGGGCGAGGACTGACGAGGACGCTGCCTCCGACCGGCGCCGCGGTGGCCGTGGCCCCGAACCGCGGCGGCAGCGCGGCGGCCGGTAGGCGGGGTGTCGCCGGCCGCGCGTTGTCGCCCGCCGTGCTTCCGCCCGCCGCGTTTTCGTCCGTCGCGGCCGTCTGCTAGACTCACCGAGGCCGCGCCCCGCCGATTCCGCATGCCTCCGGGCCGCCTTCGGTCTGCGCGCCGCCGCCAGACGCCCGCTTGTCCAGCCCGCGCCGGCCCGCGCCCCGCGTCGCGCGCGTAGTCTCAGGAGGTACCGTGGAGAAGAAGAACTACCTGTTCACGTCGGAGTCGGTCACCGAAGGCCACCCCGACAAGCTCGCCGACCAGATCTCGGACGCCGTCCTCGACGCGATCCTCGCGGAGGACCCCTACGGCCGCGTGGCCTGCGAGACGCTGGTCACCACCGGCCTCGCCTTCGTCGCCGGCGAGATCACCACCGAGTGCTACGTCGACATCCCCAAGATCGTCCGCCAGACGGTCAAGGACGTGGGCTACACCAACGCTCTGTACGGCTACGACTACGCGACGTGTGGTGTCATGGTGGCCATCGACGAGCAGTCGCCGGACATCAGTCAGGGCGTGTCCCACGCCCTCGAGGTGCGCACCGACGTCAACGACGACGACGTCCTCGACACGCAGGGCGCCGGCGACCAGGGCATGATGTTCGGCTTCGCCTGCACCGAGACGCCGGAGCTCATGCCGCTGCCCATCTCGCTGGCCCACAAGCTGGCGCGGCGCCTCGCCGAGGTGCGCAAGGCCGAGATCCTCCCGTACCTGCGCCCCGACGGCAAGTCGCAGGTCACCGTGAGGTACGAAGACGGCAAGCCGGTGGAGATCGTCAAGGTCGTGCTCGCCTCCCAGCACGCCGAGAGCGCCGACCTGCAGAGCATCATCTATCCGGACCTTCTCGAGCACGTCGTCGAACCGATCCTGCCGAAGGGGCTCTACGACGCCTCCAGGCTCGAGGACATCACCGTCATCAACGCCACCGGCAAGTTCGTCATCGGCGGCCCCATGGGCGACTGCGGCCTCACGGGCCGCAAGATCGTCGTGGACACGTACGGGGGCGCGGCGCCGCACGGCGGCGGCGCCTTCTCGGGCAAGGATCCCAGCAAGGTCGACCGCTCCGGCGCCTACGCGGCGCGCTACGTGGCCAAGAACATCGTCGCCGCCGGTCTGGCCGAGCGCTGCGAGCTGCAGGTCGCCTACGCCATCGGCGTGGCGCACCCGGTTTCGCTGATGGTCGACTGCCAGGGCACGGAGAAGGTCGCCATCGCCGTCATCGAGCAGCTCATCAAGGAGCACTTCGACCTGCGCCCGGCGGCGATCCTCCGCGACCTCGACCTGCGCCGCCCGATCTACCGCAAGACCGCCGCCTACGGCCACTTCGGCCGCAACGACCACGACTTCACGTGGGAGCGCACCGACAAGGCCGCGGCGCTGCGCGCCGCCGCCGGCCTCAAGGGCTGAGCCGTACCGGCGCGGAAGGCGGCGGCGCAGCGTGAGCTACGCCGCCGTCTTCCCGCTGGTGCGCACCCGCGCCTTCGCCGGCGCCTTCGACTACTCCGTGCCGCCTGCGCTCGCGGGCAAGCTCGAGCCGGGGGCGCTCGTCGCCGTGCCGCTGGGCGCTCAGACCGTCATCGGCGTGGTCCTCGAGTTGCGCTCCACGACCGCGCACGAAGGCCGCGTTCTGCCGCTGCGCGACCTCCTCGACGTGCCGTCCATCCCCGCCGATCTGCTGGCGCTCGCCGGCGAGGTCGAGCACTACTACCTGACCTCGTTCTCGGCGGCGTTGTCTCTGGTGTGCCCGCCGACCGCCGCCCTCAAGGTGGTGCGCCGGTACGAGCTCACCCCCGGCGGGCGGGCGGCCCGCGAGGCCGGCGAGGAGGGCCTCGACGAGGTCGCCGGCCTCAAGCTGCCCGCGGGGCCGCTGGCGAAGCTCGGCGAGCGTTACCGGCGCAAGGGCTGGGTGCGCATCTCTTATAGCGTGCACGTGGCCGGGGCGGCGCGGGTCGGCCGCGCGCTCGGGCGCGGCGGCGAGACGCCGCCGCGCCTCGGCCCGCGGCAGCGCGCCGCCCTGGAGCTCGTGGAACGGTCCGGGGTGCTCGACGAACGCGCGCTGCGCGCCGCCACCGGCCTGTCGCTGCCGGCGCTCAAGAAGCTGCTCGAGGCCGGCGCGCTCGTCGAGGTCGCGACCGCGGCTGGAGAGGCCGCCGTCGGGGAGGCCGGCGCGCTCGGCGGCGGGGCGGAGGCGAGGACGGGCGGCGGCGCGGAGCCCGCCGCCCCGCCGCCGGTCCTCGCCGAGGCAGCCCGCTTGCGTGCCTGCGCGACGCTCGGCGACGCCCCCGACCTGCTGCCCGAGCAGCGCCGCGCGCTCCACGCCATCCTCTGCGAGGCGCGCCCCGGCGATGAGGTGCTCGTGCATGGGGTCACGGGCAGCGGAAAGACCGAGGTGTACCTGCAGGCCGCCCAGGCCGCTTTGGAGGGCGGCCGTTCGGTGCTGCTCCTGGTGCCCGAGATCGGGCTCACCGGGCAGACCGTGGCCCGCGTGCGCGAGCGCTTCGCCGGCGAGGAGGTCGCGGTGCTGCACTCGGGGCTGACGGCGCGCGAGCGGCTGCTCGCCTATCGCGCCGTGGCGCGCGGCGAGGTGCGCATCGTCGTGGGCGCGCGCTCGGCGGTGTTCGCGCCCCTCCGCGACCTGGGGCTCATCGTCGTCGATGAGGAGCACGACACCTCGTACAAGCAGGACAGCGAGCCCGCTTACGACGCGCGCACCGTGGCGCGCTGGCGGGCGGCGCGGAGCGGCGCGGTGGTCGTCCTCGGCTCGGCCACGCCGAGCCTCGAGAGCTATGCCCGCGTGCCCCTGCACGTGGACCTGCGGCTGCGCGTGGACGGCTCGCGGCCGCCGGCCCTCGAGATCGTCGACATGCGCGACCACCACGGCATCTTCTCGAGCCCGCTGGCGGAGGCGCTCACGGCCAGCGTGGACGCCGGCGACAAGGCCATCCTCTTCCTCAACCGCCGCGGCTTCGCCTCGTATCTGGTCTGCGACCACTGCGGCTTCACCTGGATGTGCCCGCACTGCGACGTGACGCTCACGCTGTTCGGCGGTCGCGAGCTGCGCTGCCGCACCTGCGGGCACGACGAGGCGGCGCCCGGCACGTGCCCGTCCTGCGGCAGCGCCGAGCTCGTGCGCTTCGGGTTCGGCACCGAGCGCCTCGAGCGCGAGGTCGTCGGCCTGCTGCCCGGCGTGGAGCTGCTGCGCCTCGACTCCGACGTGGCCTCCTCGTACGGGCGCCTGCGCGCCGTGCTCGAGCGCTTCGCGCAGCCGGGGCCCAAGGTTCTGGTGGGCACCCAGATGATCGCCAAGGGGCACCACTTTCCCGACGTCACGCTGGTCGGAGTGGTCAATGCCGACCTTACGCTGCACTTCCCCGACTTCCGCGCCGAGGAGCGCACCTTCGCGATGCTGATCCAGGTGGGCGGGCGCAGCGGCCGCGGCGCGCATGCGGGGCGCGTGATCGTGCAGACGCTGAGCCCCGAGGCACGGCCGATCGCCCTGGCTGCGAGCGGGGAGGAGGAGCGGTTCTACGCCGAGGAGATGGAGCGCCGCCGCGAGCTCGGCTACCCTCCGGCCGGGACCCTGATCGGCTTCGAGCTCTCCGGGACGTCGCAGGAGAAGGTCGGCATCGCCGGGCGCTTTACGGCCGCGCGCCTCGCGGCGCGGATGGCGCACAGCGAGAGCGTGCTCGGCCCCGGCCCGCTCTGGCGGGAGCGCGGCCGCCACGCCTGCCGAGTCGTGGTTAAGACTTCCGCGACAGGGGAAACTCTGAATACCCTGCGCGACTGGCTGGGCGCCAACCGCGACCGGTTCGCGGCGCGGGGCGTGAGGCTGGTCCCCGACGTGGACCCGCAGTGGCTGTGACCCCGAGCTGAGGTACCATAGAGACATGGCAGAGACAACACAGAGCGAGCGCGACCAGATCGACCTGAGCCGGCGAGAGCGGGAGGCGCGCCGGGACATCCGCGTCATCGGCGATCCGGTGCTGCG
>JBAXRL010000080.1:0-9449 GCA_037131205.1 Actinomycetes bacterium
TCGTCGGTGCTCGCCGACCTCGTCTCGTCCGGACTCGGCGTCCAGGGTATGAGCTGGCAGACGAGCCCGGCGGCCACCGAGGTCGAGGACGTGGTCATGGAGTGGCTGCGGCAGATGCTGGGCCTCAGCGGCGCCTTCACCGGCGTGATCCAGGACACGGCCAGCACGGCCACGCTGTGCGCCCTGCTGTGCGCGCGCGAGCGGACCAGCGACTACAGCCAGGAGCGCGGCGGCCTCCAGGCCGAAGAGGCGCCACTCGTGGTTTACGCGTCAGATCAGGCGCACAGCTCGGTGCCCAAGGCGGCGCACCTCGCCGGCTTCGGGGCCGACAACCTGCGCCTCGTCGAGACCGACGACGACCACGCCCTGCGCCTCGACATGCTCGAGGCGGCGTTGCATGAGGACCTCGCCGCCGGCCGCCGGCCCTGCGCGCTCGTTGCGGCGGTCGGCACGACGGCCACCACCGCCCTCGACCCGCTGGCGGCCATGGCGGAGCTCGCCGCGCGCCACGGCATGTGGCTCCATGTCGATGCCGCCCTCGCCGGCACTGCCATGCTCTGCCCGGAGCACCGCTGGATGTGGGAGGGCGTGGAACACGCCGACTCCGTGGTGCTCAACCCGCACAAGTGGATGGGCACGGGCTTCGATCTCTCGGCCTACTTCGTGCGCGACCCTGAGCATCTGGTGCGGGTCATGAGCACCGCTCCCAGCTACCTGCGCACCGCCCAGGACGGCTCAGTGCGCAACCTGCGCGACTGGGGCATCCCGCTGGGGCGGCGCTTCCGCGCGCTCAAGCTGTGGTTCCTCGTCCGCGAGTACGGCGTGGAAGGTCTGCAGGCACGCGTGCGGCGCGACGTGGGCTTCGCCGCCTGGCTCGCCGAACAGGTCGACGCGGCTCCCGGCTGGCAGCGCCTGGCGCCCGTGCCGCTGCAGACCGTGTGCGTGCGGCACGTGCCGCCGGCTCTGGAGGCCGACGAGCCGGCCCTGACCGCCCACAACCTGGCCATCGCCGACCGCGTCAACCAGGCCGGCAGATCCTACGTGACGCCGTCGCTGCTCAAGGGCCGGCAGATGATCCGCGTGTCGATCGGCGCCCAAGCCACCGAGCGCGAGCACGTCGAGGCGGTGTGGCGGGAGCTGCGGGAGGCCGCCGTGGCCGCCGGAGATCCGGCCGCGTGAGGCCGCCGCGGCGGCCTATCGCGGCCTCCTCGCCGCCGGGGGGAAAAGGCGTCCCGCGGCGAATGTCAAGCAGTGATCACCCAGCGGCGCTGAGCCGCAAGGCGCAAACAGGGGGACGGTCTGCATGAACGAGAAGGAGATGCGCGCCAAGCTCGAAGCGCTCGAGGCTGAGAACGCGAGCCTCAAGGAGCAGAAGGCGCTGAGCGAAAAGCTCGCCGCCCTGGAGGCCGAGAACGCCGCCCTGGAGGCCGATCTTGCCGGCGACGCCGCGGACAGCGACGCGGCGGCCGAACAGACCGCCGGCGACGCCGCGGACAGCGACGCGGCGGCCGAACAGACCGCCGTCACGCCGGTTGTGCCCGCCGACAACGCCGCCGAAGCCGCACAGACCGCCGACCAGACCGCCGTCACGCAGGTCGCACCGGCGGACGCGGCCACCGAGGCCGCCGCCGCCGACGCCGCGGAGCCCGCGACCGAGGTCGTGATGGTGCGCAAGGGCAGCCGCACGCGCAACCTCCTCGTCGGCGTGCTCGTCGTGCTCAGCTGCCTCTCCGTGGTGGTCACGGGGGTCGCCTGGTGGGTGCACTACAGCGTCTTCAACACGAATGGCTACATCAAGCTGGTCGGACCGATCGGCAAGGACCCCGTGGCGATCCAGTCCCTCAGTGAGTACGTCGCCGGCCAGGTGGTCGCCGCCACCGATCTGCAGGCGCGCACCGCGGCGGCGCTGCCGGCGGAGGCGCAGTTCCTCGCCGGTCCCATCACCGGCGCCGTCAACAAGTTCATCGCCGAAGGCACCGCCAAGGTGCTCGCCACGCCGCAGGCCTACGACCTGTGGATCAAGATCAACACCGTCGCCCACGAGCAGATCGTCGCCCTCCTGCGCGGCGAGACCACCTACACCTATATCCAGGGCAACGACGTCAAGCTCGACACCATCCCGCTGATCAGCCAGGTGCTCGTGTGGATCGACGGCAAGCTCCCCGGCGCCCTTGGCACCCGGTTCTCCCCGCCGGTCATCCCCCCCGGCACGCCCCCCGATCAGGCGATCCAGCAGGTCTCCGCGTGGATCGGCCGCCCGCTGCCCGCGGACCTCGGGCAGATCACCCTGCTGCAGAACGACGCCCTGGGCCCGGCGCAGACGGCGGTGCGCTGGTTCGACGCCCTCGTCTGGATCGTCCTCGTCGTGGCGCTCGTGCTCATCGCCCTCACGATCTGGCTCTCGCGGCGCCGCCGCCGCACGCTCATCGAGCTGGGCATCGGCGTGGCCATCGCCCTGATCCTCACCCGCGTGATCCTCAAGCAGGCCTCGACGGCGCTCGTCGACAGCCTCCACGGCGGCGGGGCCGGGGTGCTGCGCGACGTGGTCAGCGCCTCGCTCGGGCCGCTCACCAACCTCGTCATCTGGATCTCCGTGATTGGCGTGATCGTGGCGGTGGCCGCCTGGATCGCCGGCCGCCATGACATCCAGGTCGCGGTGGTCAAAGCGGGCAGGCGCGTCGTGCAGAGGGAAGACGTGGCCTTCGCCGCCGACTCGCCGGTCACCGCCTGGCTCGAGCGCCACGCGCCGTGGCTGCGCCTCGCCGGCCTGATCGTCGGCCTCATCGTGCTGGTCTTCGCCGCGTCGTCGTGGCTCGGCGTCCTGGTCTGGGTGCTCGTGATCCTCGTCTACGAGGGCGTCATCAGCCTGCTCATCCGGCAGTGGCCGTTTGGGCATCGCGAGAAGGGCGACGAGACGCCGGCCTGACCGAGCCGCTGAGCAGGACCGGGGCGGCGGGCGCCGCAAGGCGCCCGCCGCCCCCTTTCGTCCCGCCGAGGTGTCGCCGGCGGCGCGAAGGGGCACCACTCCACCATGACCGTCGCCATCCTCATCCTGAGCCTCATCGTCGTGCTCGTCGCGGCGGCGCTGATGGTGCCACGCCTGCTGCGGCGGCGGCGCGACCGCCGCCGCAGCGCGCGCCTCCGCGCGCTCGAGCAGAGCCGTGGTTCGCGCGTCGTCACGATGATCCATCGCCAGGAGACCGTGAGCCTGCTCGGCATCCCGTTCCGCCGCTTCATCGACATCGAGGACGCCGAGCAGATCCTGCGCGCCATCCGCATGACGCCGGCCGACATGCCCATCGACCTCATCCTGCACACGCCCGGCGGGCTGGTGCTGGCCTCAGATCAGATCGCCCACGCGCTCAAGCGGCATCCCGGGCGCGTCACCGTGATCGTGCCGCACTACGCCATGTCGGGCGGCACGCTGGTCGCTCTCGCCGCCGACGAGATCCTCATGGACCCCGACGCGGTCCTGGGCCCGGTCGACCCTCAGCTCGGCAACCCGCTGCGCGGCTCGTGGCCCGCCGCCTCGATCCTCGCCGCCCTGGCGCAGCCGAACCCCAACCGCGACGACGAGACGCTGATCCTCGGCGACATCGCCCGCAAGGCCGTCGCGCAGGTGCACGACACCGTGGTGGATCTGGTTCGTGAGCGCATGCCGGCCGAGGCTGAGACTCTGGCGACGACACTCAGCGAGGGCCGCTGGACGCACGACTACCCTATCCGCCCGGAGCAGGCACGGGCGCTCGGTCTGCCCGTCGGCGACGCGGTGCCGGAAGGCGTCTACGAACTGATGGACGGGTATCCGCGGCGCGCGCAGCGGCGCCCTTCGGTGGAGTTCATCCCGACGCCGTATCGCGAGCCCGGCAAGGAAGGCTGAGGCTCAGGCGGCGGCGTCCAAGGCGCACGCTCGCGCCAACCACCGCCCACGTGCGGCGCTTCGTTGTTCGGGCGCGCGTCATCCGGGACATAGTCTCGCTACAGGTCCACATCGCCCAAGGGGCGGGAACGGAGAACACATGCTCAGCACGCACAAGGTCCGATCGACACTCGTGGCGGCGCTACTGCTCGGGCTCCTTGCAGTCGCTCTGCTCGCCACGGGGTGTGGCGGAGGCGCGGCCGCCTCGCCTTCGCCGTCGCCCTCTCCGAGCGCCAGCTCGACAGTGCAGAAGCTGGAGGCGCTCAAGGCCTATGTCGATCAGGTGACGCCCATCTACAATGCGGCCTCGTCGGCGGTCGGCTCCCTCGATGGGGCCGTGAGCGGCCTCAGCAAGAAGCCGGACCAGACCTGGGCCGCGTCCGCGACCCAGATGACGACCGCCGCGACAGCGCTCGGCACGGCGGCCACCGACCTCGCCGCGCTCACCCCCCCGGCCTCACTTCAGGGCACCCAGGACAACGTGGTCAAGGCCCTGCAGGCAGCGCAGAGAGTGCTGGACACGACCGGCTCCTACCTGTCGAAGCGCGCCTACGATCCCAACTACCCCGACATCAAGACGCAGATCACGCAGCAGGTGACCGACGCCCTGGCCACCGCCTGGGCGAGCATCCTCAACGCGGCCGGCCAGTGACCCGCGCGCCAACGACGACGGTTCTCCTTTGAGATCCTGACACCGGGGACGGCACGTGGACGACAGCATCGGCGAGCGCTTTCTGCGCGAGACGCGCCACAGCCGCGGCCATCTCGTGGGCGGGCGCATGGACTGGGCGCGCCAGCCCGCCTGGTTCAAGACGTATCCTGAGGCGCCGAGAGTCGCGCTGCCGCCGTTGACCGCCGGTGCCGGTGCCTCGGCCGGCGCGGGACTGTTCGATGTGCTGGCGCGGCGGCGGAGCGTGCGTGAGTACGGGCCTTCGCCGCTTGACCTTGAGGAGCTTGGCGGCCTGCTGTGGGCGGCCGCCGGCGTCACGGCGCGGCACATGGGCTTCGCCTTTCGCACCGCCCCGTCGGCCGGCGGCCTCTTCCCTATCGAGCACTACGTGGTCGCCAACTCCGTGACGGGCCTCGAGCCCGGCGTGTACCACTACGCCGTGCTCGACGAGGCGCTGGAGCTGCTGCGCGGCGGCGACCAGCGCCTGACGGTCGCGCACGCCGCGCTCGACCAGGCCATCGCCGCCGAAGCCGACGCCGTGTTCGTCTGGACGGCCGTGCTCGAGCGCTCGCGCTGGAAGTACGGGCAGCGCTTCGCGCGCTACATCTTCCTGGACGCCGGGCACATCGCCGCGAACGTGGCCCTCGCCGCCGTGGCGCTGGGTCTGGGGAGCTGCCAGATCGCCGCCTTCTTCGACGACGAGGCGGCGGCCCTGCTGGGCGTGGACGAAGACGAGGAACCGGTGGTGTACATGACCACGGTGGGGAGGCCGGCGGGCGAGTAGCCGGCCTCCGGCCGCTCGCCGAGGCCGGCGCATGCTCCCTCGCCCGCAGCTCTGTCAGCCGGTCTGCGCGCCGGATGTGGTGTGCGCCTCGAGCCAGGCCGCGAGATCGGCGAAGACCGCGGCGCGGCCCGTCTCGTTGAAGATCTCGTGATAGAAGTCCTCGTAGCAATGCACTGTTTTGTCCGGGGAGGCGACGCGCGCGAACAGCTCGCGGGCGGCCTGTGGATCGGCGACCGCGTCGGCGTCGCCGTACAGCAGCAGCAGCGGCAGACGGATGCCGCCGGCCGCCGCGAGAGCCGCGTCCTGCGCGGCCAGCACCTCGGCGGCCCACCTGGCGGTCGCGACGTGATGGTTCAGCGGGTCGGTGTCGTAGACCCTGACGACCTCCCGCTCGTGCGAAAGGGCGGACGGATCGATGGTGTTGCCGACGTTCACCGCCGGCGCGATCAGCGAGAGCACGCGGGCGACGTGGAGCCTGAGCGGCGGGACCGGCATGCCGAGGCGCAGGAACGGTGACGAGAGGATCAGCCCGGCCAGCGCGTCGGCCGGACGGTCCTCGACGTACGCGGTGGCGATGAGCCCGCCGAGGCTGTGGCCGAGCAGGTACAGCGGCTGCCCACGATGCTCCTCGCGCACGGCCTTCAGGTAGACGGCCGTGTCATCGAGGTAGTCGGTGAAGCGGCCCAGGCGCCCGCGGCGGCCGCCCGAGCGGCCGTGGCCGCGCAGGTCGTACACGTGTACGGCGTAGCCGCGCGCCGCCATGTCCTCGGCGAGCCCGCGGTAGCGGCCGCCGTGCTCGCCGTACCCGTGGACCACGGCGAGCACGGCGCCCGGCTCGCCTTCGGGGTGCCACGCCTGTCGCAAGAGCAGAAGACCGTCAGTGGCCGCGAACTGCGCGGAGGTGTGTTCCATGGTCACACCTCACATATTCAGGGCCGCGCGGATCGACGAGGAGATGGCGGCCAGGCCGCCCTCCAGCTCGTCGGACAGCGGCCAGCCATAGCCGATGCGCATGTGGCGCCGCGACTGCTCGAACCAGTGGCCGGGCCCCACGTAGGCGCCGTGCCGGTCGTTGAGCGCGCGGTAGAGCTCATCCACATCGATCGGCACGTCCGGCTTGATGCGCGGGAAGCACACGCAGCCGCCGCGCGGCTCCACCCACTCCATCAGCTCCTCGCCGGCCATCCAGGCGCTGACCACCTCGAAGCGGCGGCGGATGAGCGCGTTGATCTGCGGCAGCCAGGTGTCGCGCTGCGCGAAGGCGCGCGCCGCGATCTCCTCGTCCACGACGCTCCCGCAGATGCCGATCTGCTCCTTGGCGGCCAGGAACGTCGCCATGAGCTCGCGGTCGCGGCAGACCAGCCAACCGCTGCGGATGCCGGGGATGCCGTAGGTCTTGGACAGCGAGCTGACGCTGATGACGCAGTCGCTCAGCGTGGCGGCCACGGGCAGCGGGTCAGCGAAGGTCATCTCGCGATAGGTCTCGTCGACGAGCAGCCGGCAGCCGGCGGCCTCGACCCGGCCGACGAGGCTGCGCAGGTCGGCCGCGCTCATGGTCACCCCGGTGGGGTTGTGCGGCAGGGTGACGCTGACGTATTTCGTGCGCGGCGTGACCAACGCCATGAGCTTGTCGGGGTCGATGCGAAAGCCGTCCTCGAAGGTGAGATCGAGGTAGCTGATATCGGCCTCGATGGCCCGCGGCGTCTCGATGTTGGTGGCGTAGTTGGGGCGGATGACGACGAGGTGGTCGCCCTTGTCGAGCAGCGCGGTGGCGATGATGAAGAGCGCCTGGGCGGCGCCCGCCGTGACGAGCACGTCGTCACGGCCCACGCCGCCGCCCGCCGCGCCGCTCTGCGCCGCGATCAGCTCGCGAAACGTGCCGTTGCCGAGGTGGTCGCCGTAGAAGAGGACCATGTCGCCGATCTCGATGCCGAGGTCTGCCAGAGAGCGGTCACGAACGGAGCTCTCAGTGAGATTGAAGCGGATCTTGTCGTAGCCCAACTGCTCGGGCGACTCCTCCTCGATGGGCATGCGGCGGTACTTCACGACAGATGACCTCCTGAGCAGACGGCTGGGGCTGCCCGCCAAGACTACATCCACGCCGGCGCCCGTGTCGCGGCGCCGCGCCCCGGGTGCTACAGTCTTTCTGAAGCGGGAGGGATCCTTCTTGGGCATTGGCACGCATCATCGAGCGACGGAGTCCACGGCGCGCGCCGTGGCGACGCTTGCCTGGACCGCTTGCCTCCTCGCCGTCGCCGCCCTTCTCGGCGCCTGCTCCGCGCCGGCCACCACGAGCGGCGCGGCCGCCACCGTCGTGGCCCCCGTCGCGAGCGCCGCGGGGGCGCCGTCCGCGAAACCCGCAGCCACTCCGTCCGCCGCCGGCGGCGACGACTGGGCGCACGTGCTGCAGGTCGTGGCCAATCTCAAGGCGCAGCCGCCCGACGAGCCTGTTATCTGCCTGCTCGGCGGATCCGCCGCCCGCGAGAGCACGATCGACGACGCGAGCTGGGCCGCCCAGATCAACGAGCTCGGCGGCCCGTCCGTCGTGGCCTACAACCTGGGCTCGCGCAACCGCACGCTGGAGCAGGATGTGGAGCTCATCAAGGCGCTCCCCGAGACGCCCGGCATCGTCTACATCGGCATCAACGTCGGCCGCTTCACCGCCGCGCCGTCGAATCCCACGCTGGACCTCCCGGAACCGACGGCGTCACTGCCGCCGTACCGCCAGCACCAGTACAGCCAGAGCAAGATCCTCAGCGTCGCCAAGAAAAGGTCGCTGCTCAGTGAGTGGCTGGCGAAACGCTACCCCGCCTTCACGAAGAACTACGCCTCCAACCTCAAGACGCTCGAGCGACTGCTCGTCGCCTGCAAGGATCGCGGCCTCCACGCGGTGCTGCTCGAGCTGCCCCGCGACACGGCCATCGTCGGCGACGCCCTCAACGCGCCGGTGGCCCGGTACACCTCCGGCTGCCGGGCGCTCGCCAGGAAGCGCGACGTCCCGTGGGTGAGCTTCGTGAGCGCGGCACGCCTGCCCAACGCCGACTTCTACGACCTCTGGCACCTCGTCGAGCCCGGGCGCGCCGTGTGGCAGCGGCTCCTCTCGGCGAAGACCGTGGCCCTTCTGAAGAAGTACGGCGGGGACGGCGGCTCTGGCCCCTGATGCGCCGCGCGCCCCTCATCGTCGTCGCGGTCGCGGCGCTGGCCTGCCTGGCGACGGCCGGCGCGCCCATCCTCACCGGCCAGGCGCGCGCCGGCGCCGCGTACCCCAAGGCTTTCGCCACCACCGACGACGCCGCGACCGCCCATGCCGCCGAGCTCGGCAAGGACCGCCTCCACCTCTCGCAGATCGTCGCCAACCTGCGCGCCGCGCCGCCCGAGAAGCCGGTGGTCATCCTTCTCGGCGGCTCGTCGGCGCGTGAGGCCACGATCGACGACAAGAGCTGGGCCGCGCAGATAGCGCGTCTCGGCGGCCCCGAGGTGCTCGCCTACAACCTCGGCTGCAAGCACGATACCTTCGCGCTCGACCGCGAGGTCGCCGAGCTCCTTCCCAAAGACCTGCCCGCGATCGTCTATATCGGCATCAACATCGGGCGTTTCTGCGCCTCGCCTTCCGACCCCTCCCTGGACCTGCCCGACCCCCAGATCCCGCCGCACTTCTACTACCAGCACATCTACTCGATCGACAAGCGCATCCAGAGCGCGTCGCTGAAGCGCTACTACGTGCAGTACTGGCTGAATGCCCGGTGGCCCGAGTTCAGGGCCCACTACAGCTACAGCCTCGAGGTCGTTGAGAGCATCGTCCGTACCTGCGTTGACCGGGGTCTGCACCCGGTGCTGGTAGACCTCCCTCGCGACCTGCCAATCATCGGCAAGTCGTTCGACGCGCCCGTGTCCACCTACAAGGCCGGCTGCAAGCGGCTGGCGGCCGAGTACCACATCCCTTGGCTCACGTTCGTCGCCGCGGCGGGCTTCGTCGACCGCGACTTCTTCGACCTCTTCCACCTTGTGGAACCGGGCCGCGTCAAGTACCAGCGCCTGCTCTCGGAGAAGACGGTGACGCTGCTCGACAGGTACGG
>JBAXRL010000081.1:0-9434 GCA_037131205.1 Actinomycetes bacterium
GATCGGCACCGGCGCCGCTCTGGTAGCGGCGCTGGTGCCGTGGCCGGGCCGCGCCGCCGGCGGCTGGAGCGCCGTCATCGCCGCGCGGGCGCTCGCGCTCGCGCAGGCCGCTGGTCGGTCCGGCGCCGCCGGACGTACCGACGGCCGTACGGCCGCCGTGCGCCGCCTGCACCGTCCGCCCCTCGTCTTCAGCCGCCGTCAGGCGGAGCTCCGCGACGCGGCCGAGTGCGTGGAGGGAGCGGCGAGCTGTCTGGACGGCGCCGCCGGCCCCCCGCCCGACGCCGCACGTGCCTCGGCGGCCACCGCAGCCGCGGCGCTCGACCTCGTCGCCCGCGCGCTCGCGGGGGCGAGGGAGCGGGTCTCGCTGGCCGACGTGCAGCGACTCGCAGACGCCTGTGAGGCGCATCGGCGGGCCGCGCTCGCAGGCGCCTTGGGCGGCATCTCCGCGGGCGCGGACGAGAATGCGGTCTTCCGCGAACTGGTGCGCACACAGCGTTTCCTCGCGGCCGAAGTTCTGGGCATGGACGCCGCCCGGCACGCGCTGGGTGCGCAGACATCGGCGGATGAGCGCGCGATCGAGGGCGACCGTGGGTCACCCTCGTTCGACGCCCGCTCCGTCTTCGCTGATCTGGCGTGGCTCGCAGGCGCGCTGCTGACGCCGGGATCCACCTGGCTCATCCGCTCGCTGCCCGTCGCGCTCGGCGTGGCGCTGGCCGTGCTGATCACGCAGCTGACCGGCCTGCCGCACGCGTTCTGGATCGTGCTGGCCACGGTCACGGTGCTGCGTCCGGCGGTGCAGGGGAGCGGCCGGACGTACGGGCAGGCGATCGGCGCCACGGTCGCCGGCGCCCTGCTGGGCGCCGGCCTCGTGGCGGCTCAGCAGGCCCTCGGCGGCTCCTGGCTCCTGTGGGCGGCGTTTCCCGCCAGCGTGCTCGTCTGGTCGAGCGCCCCATCCCTCACGCGGCGCTTCCCGTTCGTCGCGTCCCAGGCCGCGTTCACGGTCTTTCTCGTCGTCATGTTCACGCTCCTGGAGCCGGCGGGATACACGCCCTCCGTCTTCCGCGTGGTCGACGTGCTCATCGGCGGGGCCGTGGCCTTGCTGGCGGGCACCCTGTTGTGGCCCCGTGGCCTGACCGCTCACGTGCGCGGTGAGCTGGCGGGTTTCCTGCGCCGCGCGACCAGCTACGCGCTCGCGGCGACGACGCCATCGCGGGCACCGGTCACGGGTCGCGAGACCGTCATCCGCACTGAGCTGCGCACCGGCGCCGTCCTCGACCTCTACGGCGAGGACCCCCAGAGGCATGGTCCGCCGCTCGCCGCGTTCGAGCGCGTGTACGACCAGGCGCGCCGGATACGACTGGCGGCCGACGCAGCCGTGCGTGACGGGTTGGAGGCCCCCGAAGCGCCACCTGGGGCCGACTCCGAGATCGCAGGCAGCGCGGAAGGATTCGCGGCGGCGGCACTGCGCCTCGCCCTGGATGTCGAAGAGGGGCGACCCTTCCCGTTCGTTGCCTTCGGGCCGGAGCGTGAGCCGGACGTGCCCGTGCGCGCGATCGCCGCGCTGCGGGCCTCGCCGGGTCCGCCGGCCGGCCCCGACCTGCGCGCCGTTCACACGTTGCACACGTGCGTCGTCCTCGCCGATCTGCGCAGATCGACGCGGGCGGTCGCCGAGCGACTGCACGACGCGGTGGCGCAGGCGCGCTCATCCTGAGCGCCCAGGGGCGGCGGGGCGGCACGCGATCTGGCTCTACGACCACGCGCCGATCGGCACGCCGGTGTGGAATGTCCCGTGAGCGGCTGCCTCTGTCGCCCGGGCACGCCGTCCGGGTGGAGACGGTAGTTCCGCGTTCACTCCGGCGACCCCTGTTGCCTCTCCTGAGTCTGTACTCCCACGGTGATTGCCCAAGCCCGAGATAAGGCGCATACTGTGTGGGAAGGGATGCGGTCACGAGAAAGGCATGCCTGTGCAGACAAGGACGAGGGTGACAAGTAAGGGACAGGTGACACTCCCCGTCTCGCTGCGCCGGCGGCTCGCCATCGAGGCCGGCGACGACCTCGTGTTCGAGGAGACCGCAGATGGCGTAGCCATGCGGGTCGTGCACCGGCGCAAGCTTGGCGACTTCCTCGGTGCCGTGCGGATCGAAGGCGCGGCGGCCGACCACGCCGCGGAGCGCACTGCTGCGGCGACGAAGATGGCCGAGCGCCACCGATGACTCACGCAGAGAGCCCGCCGCACGTGTGGGTCGATGCGAACGTTGTCCTGCGACTTCTCACTGGGAAGCCGGAAGGGCAAGCGCGGGCGGCGGCGGCGCTGATGGCCCGCGCCGACGCCGGCGAGGTGCGCCTCCGCCTCTGCCCGCTGGTCGTGGCCGAGGTGGTCTGGGTTCTGACCTCGGCCTATGACGTGCCGCGCGCCCAGGTCGCCGAGGTGCTGACCAGCTTTCTGGCGTCCGGTGGGCTCGTCGTCGAGGAAGGCATGCTGCTCATTGCCGCCCTGGCGCAGATGGTGGAGCAGCGCGTCGACTTCATCGATGCCTATCTGGCCGCCAAGGCACGGCTCTCGGGCGCGCCGGTGGCGACTTTCGATCGCGACTTCGACAGACTCGGCGTCGAGCGCCTGGCGCTCGACGCTTGACGAAGATGCTCGACTTGGCCTGCCACCAGTCGCAGCCCTACTCTCGTCTCTGGGAGGCACGCGAGGAGGGCGGCGAGCGCTACTTCGTCGTGCGCATCGGGGAATCCCCTCGTGTCGCCGGCGATGGTGCGACGTGGGCCGACGCAGTCGTGCACCTGCGCGAGGCATTCGACGACTTCATCACGTGGCGCTTGGAGGACGGGCTCCGATCCCTGCGCCGGCGCGCGGCTTCGTCGACTCGCCGTAGCCGCCGACTGAAGCCTCTCACCTGCCACGCGCAGACTGAGCTGCGGCGTCGCCTTCGGCGGCGCCGTCCTTCGTTGTGGAGCCGTCAGATCAGCGGCCACCCGCCGTGCGCCTCGATCGCCTCGTCGATCTCGCGCATCAGCACGATGGTCTCGGCGAGCGCGGCGACGACGTACTGATAGTGCGTGAGATCGTCGTAGCTGAGCTGCCGCCCCTTGCGGTCCTTGAGCCACTTGGCGCAGACTTGGTAGCCGCCCACGTGGAACTCCCAGACCTCGGGCGGCACGCCCTCGAAGTACTGCGTCGCGCTGATCCAAACGCGGCCCTGCTCGGCGCCCTGCCCAGGCTCGGTGTAGCGCACCCTCTCGACGCGGTTGTCGCCCGGCACCGGGTAGGTGGTGATGGGCGCAAGGCCGTCGGCCTCCATGAGATGCAGCGTGACCAGCCGTGCCCCGAGGCGGCAGAGCTCGCGGAAGAGCTCGCGGTTGGAAGTGAGAGGCACACGGGGGAAGTCGATCCGCAGCTGGCGATCGTAGCGCTTCCGATACTCTGGTGAATGGAACACCGCGTAGACATATTCGAGCCAGTCGTCAGCTCCAAACGAGCCTCGTAGATCACCTCGTTCCCCTTCAAATGCCATGTTCATGGCTTCGGCCAGAGCGCCAACCGCCGAGTCTTGCGTGTTGGCTACGCGCCGTCGCCCTGCTCCACCATCGCCGTCGGGCATCTCGTCGGCCGTCACGTACAGGGGGAAAGTGGAGCTCGCGTCGTAGACCGACGCAATCTTCCGCTCGGTTATGCCGTTCCACACGAGAACGGAGAAGGGCTCGCGGGACTGCCGATTGGCAATCAGGCAGCGGTTGGGGCGGAGCATCTGCCCGAGTACTTCGGGTCTCGGCCAGTCGATCATGCGGGCGTCGAACAGCACCGAGCGGATGTCAAACGGCCGATAGAGGCAGCGCCGAACGTGTTGACGCCAGTCATCCGCTTGCCTCAGGAGTAGGCGCGCCTTTGACAGCGACCACTGCCGAGTGTCACCGGGCAGGTAGTCGCGAACCTTCTTGTCGCCGAAGAATCGCCGGCGAACAAGATCATCCGGCGAGGTTGGATCCAAGAACGCCTCGATGCGCTGCAGAAGCTCGGTCTCGGCGAAGGCGACCACAAGACCATCGCGAGAAGACTGGAAACCGAGCCCATGCATGCCGAAGGCGTCGGCCAGACTCGGCCATGCCGAGTACTCGGAATCGTGCTCGCCGGATTTGTCGGCGAAGAAGTAGTTGGGCGAGGATGGTCTCACTTCCTGCCATCTCGTCGTCCGAGTGTCGTCCTCCAGAAGCCGTGCGTACTTGGTCTGTCGGCTACCCCACAAATCGCTGTGCTGAACGACGATCGAGCTCGTATCCCCTCGTGTCCCAGCCTCAGCATCCCGGCGCACGAAGACTCCGATCGCGACGCCCTGTTGGATGTCGAAGACGTTGTCGTCCGGCGAGCCGTCCGGCGCCGTCTCGCGCTTCTTGGCGTTGCCGTGAAGATCGAGGACGTATATGGAGTCGAAGGTCCCCAGCAGGTTCTGCCGCATTCCTCGGAACGTCACGTTGTCGATGTAGCCGTGGTTCGAGACATACGCAAGCACGCCGTAGCCCGTCGCGAGAAGCCTCAGCTGGGCCATGCGAATGAACTTGACGTAGTCATCCTGGAGCCAGTGCTTGCGCTCGCCGAGTGGTTTGCCGTCAACAACCTTGTAGTCATCGATGAGCGCGGCCGACTGAGCCGACATGTTGGCCGAGATGCCCGAGTACGGCGGGTTCCCGAGAATCACCATGATCGGCAGCTCGCGCTTCACCTCGCTGGCGCGATCTGCTTCCTCAGCGAGCCAAGCGCCGAAGATGGTGAGCTGGCCGTGCTCCCGTTCTGCGGCGTCTTCCAGCGAGTTGGTGAGGTACACGCGCAGGCGCTCGCTCTGCTCGATGTCGTAGCCGGTCTCCTTGAGCCGCAGGCCCAGCTTCAGATGGGCGATGGCGTAGGGCGCCATGAGCAGCTCGAATCCGTAGAGGCGCGGCAGCAGGTGGTCGTGCACGTAGCCCGGCCACATGCCGGCGCCGTGCTTGGCGACCACCGTGTCGCGGATCGTCTCAATGACCTGGGCGAGGAAGGTGCCGATGCCGCAGGCGGGGTCGAGAATCTGCACCTTGTGGACCAGGCGGGTCTCTTTGGGCTTGCTCGGCACGGCCACTTCGATCATGGAGTTGTCGGCGAGGCCGTCGGGCAGACCGAATTCGGTCCTCAGGATGTGGTCGACGCTACGCACGATGTAGCTCACCACCGGCTCGGGCGTGTCGTACACGCCGCGCGCCTGCCGCATTTTGCGGTCGTAGGCGGCGAGGAAGGTCTCGTAGAAGTGCACCACCGGGTCTTCTTGCCGGGTGCGCTTGCCGAAGTCCTCGAGCACCAGGTCCATGCGAGCGCGGGCCAGCAGCTCGGCGAGGTCATCGACGGCCCAGGCTATGCGCTCGTCCAGCTCCGGGCCGGCGATCTGGCCGAACATCTGGCGCAGGAAGGGGTTGGTCTTGGGCAGGTCGTAGGCAGCGTGCTGGCGACTGAAGTGCTCGTCGGCGGGGGCGTTGACGCGCGCCGCGAAGAGGCCATAGGCGATGGTTTGCGCGTACATGTCGGCGAACTGCTCTTCGCCGAGGTCGTGGATGAGCACGCGGCGGAAGCCCTCAAGCTGCTCGCTCAGCGGCGAGCCGCCGCTGCGGTCATGCTCCAGCGCCTTGGCGACGATGTCGCGGACGATGCGCGTGAGCGCCGCCATACGTTTGGCGAGGTCCTCGGGCTTGCCGACGATCGGCGGCTGCTGCGCGAGGAACGAGCCGAATATGGCGGCCGCCTGCTTCTGCCCCTCGCGGTCGGGCTGCAGCTTGCCCGAATCGCCGACATAGGCGATGCGCGCCGTCTGCTGCTTCTCGCCATCCCTGTACCAGCGGAACTCGAGGTAGTCCGTGAGGATGAGGTTGCTGAGGCTCTCGCGATACCGCTTGAGCTGCTCGTCGCGCTCGATCTCGTCGAGCGAGCGGCCCACATCTTTGGCCTCGATGTAGCCGACGGGCAGGGCATTGCGCGTGACGATGAAGTCGGGGGCGCCGCACTCGATGCGCTTGGGTTCGTTGACGGGGCGCACGTCTGGGTCGAGAGCGATGACCAGCGCCTTGAGCGCCGGGCGGTGTGTGTGCTCCGTGGCGTAGCCCGCCGCCAGGTCACGCCCCACCTCTGTGAGGTAGTCGCGAAAGGCGACGGACGCGCCCCGTGTTGCCCCGTCGGCAGTCATGGTTCGAAGGGTATCGCACGAAGGGGATGGTTTTCACTCACATGAGCGCGGCGTGTCAGGAACCGCCGATGAGCCTGTCCAAGGATCCGGCGAAGTAGAGCGGCACGAACACCAGACCCTGTTCGGGAAGTTCGGCGAAAGGCGCTTCAGACAGCACGAGGCCCGGGGCGCACTCCGGGTACTCGCGGAGAAGAAGGTGCAGGCTACGCAACTTCCCGGCCGGCCCACTCTTCACTTCGATCGGCACGATTCGTCCGCCCATGGCAACCAGGTAGTCGACCTCAGCGCTGCTTCCCCTGGCCTCTCCGGCCCGCGACCAGTAATGCAGGGCATCACCCAAGGGCGGATCCCTGAGGGCTGCCCGCAGCTCCTGGCCCACGAACTGCTCGGCGAGTGAGCCGTTGTAGAGGCCTAGAAGGCTCGCCGTGGCGATGTCGATGTCGTGGGGCATGGCGTTCAGCCGCTGCATCACGCCGATATCGAGGACGGTGGCCTTGAACCTGCCGTGGCCCGACGAAGTGGCCAAGGGAAGACCCGCCGGGCTCGCGGAGGGGACGCGCTCGACGACGCGGGCGCGGGCGAGGAGGTCGACGCAGCGCTTGATCGTCTGGCCCCGGTACCCCGTGGCAAGGCGCGCGTACACGACCTGTCGCCCCACCGATCGGGCGGTCGCGCGCAGCACCTCATCGAGGCAGTCCCTGTCGACGCGCACGCCGTACTTGCCGAAATCGTCGCGATACGTGGCGACGATGGCATCCTGGAGGGCGAGGGCGTCGAGCATCGCGCCCGAATCCACGAAAGAGCGCACCACCGCAGGCATGCCGCCGACGAAGAAGTAGTCGCGGAGGTGTCGCAGCAGCACCTCGTGGATGACTTCGTCGGTGGAGGTCGGGCCGGCCTCGACCACATCCGCAGCCAGCTGGCTGCCGATTGCCCAGAGGTACTCGACGAACGTGAGTGGCCGCATTTGAAGGTAGTTGATGCGGCCCACCGGGAACGAGTGCTCGCCAAGCGCGAGCTCGAGCAAGGAGCCTGCCGCCACCACATGAAGCTCGGGCATGAGCTCGTCGAAGTAGCGCAACGCGGTGATCGCACGAGGGCACGCCTGGATCTCGTCGAGGAACAGGAGATCGCGGCCGGGAACGACCTCCATGCCGAGGATCGCCTGCAGCCGCCGCAGCACCACGGCGGGGCTGATGTCGTCGGCGAAGGCCGCATGCGCGTCCCGCCTCAGCTCAAGGTCAACGTGGCGCACGTGTCCGGCAAATGCCGTGCGGCCGAAGTCGAGCACACTGTACGTCTTGCCGACCTGGCGTGCGCCGCGCACCATGAGCGGCTTCCGCCGCGGGGAATCCCGCCATTCGATGAGCTTCTGGGTCACGAGACGTCTCATATACCTCGTATCATTGCGCTTACACCGTGAAATAACAATGCTTTTTGTGCAGTAGCTCTGTCATTATGCGAGGCCAATCAGCATGTTGGCGAGCATCCCGACGACCGCGCCCACCGGCACGGGCCGCATCACGCGTCGCGGTTGAGCTGTGCGAGGGTCCCCGCGAAGTACAAAGGAACGAACACCAACCGCTGCTCAGGTAGCTCGGCGAAGGGTCGCGTGGACAGCACGATTCCTGGGTCGCACTCAGGGTGCTCGAGCAGCAACTGGTGCAGGCTCCTCAGCCGCCCCGCCGGCCCGCTCTTGACCTCGATCGGCACGATCCGTCCCTTCATGGCGACCAGGTAGTCGACCTCGGCTGTGCTGCTCTTGGCAGCTCGCGACCAGTAGTGCAGGTGGCGATCGCCGGCCGCGCGCAGTTCCTGGCCGACGTACTGCTCGGCCAGTGCTCCCCGGTAGATGCCAAGCAGATCGGCTGTGGCAAAGACCGCATCCAGGGGCGCGCCGGTCAAACGATGGAGGAGGCCCAAGTCCACCATGATCGCCTTGAAGCGGCGGCTCGAGGCGCCGGTCCCGAGCGGCAGACCGACCTGCTTCGCCGCGGCGACGCGGTGGATCACTTGCGCTCTTTCGAGCAACGTGAACGCATTCTTGATTGTCGGGATGGTGGGTCCCTCAGCAAGGTTGGTGAACTTGATCTGTGTGCCCACCGCCTGAGCTACAGAGGTGAGTACTTCGTCGAGCGTGTTTCTGCTGACGCGGGGCGCGTACTTGCCGAAGTCGGCACGATACGCCTCCACCACCTCGTCTTGCGCCAGAAAGGCGTCTCGCAAGAGACCCGACTCGGTGAAGAGTCGCACTGCTTCGGGGAGCCCGCCGACGAACAGGTACTCGCGAAGCCGACTGAGCACCAGCTCGTGAGTCACATCGTCGAGTGGGGAGGGCCCCCGCTGAACGATCTCGGCGGCGCGGTCATGCCCGTTCGCCCAGAGAAACTCCAGGAACGTCATCGGGTACACGTTGAGGAACTGGACCCTGCCGACGGGGAACGACAACTGCCCCAGCGCGAACTCGATCAGGGATCCTGCCGCGATGACGTGCAGATCGGGCAGCTCCTCGTAGAAGTATCGCAGGGCGACGATGGCGCGCGGACATGCCTGGATCTCGTCGAGGAACAGGACATCGCGGCCGGGTTCGATGCGCGCGTCGAGTGCGAGCTCGAGCTGCGACAACATGCGGGTCGCAGTTAGGTCGCCGCTGAAGATGCGATGCAGGTCACGTCGTTTCTCGAGGTCGACAGTGCGCAGTTGGCCCCCGAGGTGCCTCAAGCCGAAGTCCTCAACGGCCCAGGTCTTGCCGACTTGGCGGGCGCCGCGCAGCAGCAACGGCTTGCGCCGTTTGGAGCGTGCCCAGGAGCTCAGTTGGTCTGTGACAAGGCGCCTCATGCTTGGAGTATGAACGTGTACCTTTAGAAAAGCAATGCAAAAAGATAGATGTGAGTTGCGTAAAGAAAGTATACATGAGTCACGACGAGAGGGCGGGGAGCGCCGCATGGCACTCCCCGCCCTCGTCACGTGCGGGTCTTCATCGGGCGTGGGCCGTCAGGCCCACCGGGCTCAGATGCCCAGCGCAGCCCGCTTCTCATTGATATGCGCGAGCATGCCGGCGACCGCGTCCTTGGCGTTGGTCTCCACGGCCAGCTTGCCGCCGGTGACGCCGGGCAGGTCTTCGGTGACCAGCTTTACCAGGTTGGGCGCTCCGGTCACAAAGGGCACCGGGCTCACGTGCACGTACATGCCGAAGGCCAGCGCCGCCATGGCGTCGATGGTGGCCTT
>JBAXRL010000082.1:0-9301 GCA_037131205.1 Actinomycetes bacterium
CGCCTGCGATGAGCCGCCCCATCCGGCTCCATGAGGATGCGGATCGAGAGCTGAGGGGCGGCGCCGACGCGCAAGGCGTTGGCCGTCGGGACATCGATCAAGACGCGGATGCGTCGCCCACCCGCCCAGCGGCGGTCGAGGTGATAGAATGGTTGAGACATGAGCGAGAAGCTCAGGGCTTACGTTGAGACGACCGTCGTCAGCTACCTTGTTGCGAGGCCCTCCCGCAACGTGCGGGTTGCGGCGCATCAGGAGATCACGGCGGACTGGTGGACGCGTCGCCGCGCGACCTTCGACCTTTGTGTGTCGCAGTTCGTTGTGGACGAGGCCGCCGCCGGAGACGTGAGCGCCGCCCCGCGACGCCTGTCCGTGCTCCGTGAGATCCCGAAGCTGGAATTGACGCCCGCGGCTCTGCGACTCGCCGCGGATCTGGTGACGGATGGCGCCATACCACGAGAGGCCGGGCAGGACGCCCTTCATGTCGCGGTCGCTACAGTCCATGGGATGCACCCCCTCCTCACCTGGAACTGCCGGCACATCGCGAACGCTTCGCTGCGCAACCGCATCATAGGGACTTGTGCTCGATCCGGCTGCGAAGCGCCTGTGATCTGCACCCCTGAAGAGCTGCTGGAGAACTGACGATGCCGCCCAAAGACGATCCCGACGACCTGCCCGACGACATCGTTGAAGAGGTCCGCGCCGTGCGGCGGGCACACGCCGAAGCCTGCGCTTTCGACCTGGCGAGGATGTTTGAGGACGTCAAGAGGCGCGAAGTCGCGTCGGGGGCGCCCGTGGTCTCCCTCCCACCGAGGCTGTTGCGGGCGCGCGTCGCCGCCGGCGACCACGACGCGGCCGAACCAGGCAAGGCGCCCGACGTTCGTCCTTCCTCGCCCGCGGCCCGGTCGGGCGGCCGCGGGTGATCGCCACGGCGCTGGGCCGTCGCGACAGCCCTTCAGACGCGGATGCGCCGCATCCTGAAGCGCCGCGTCCTCTACACGCCACCGACCACATGCGCTCAGCTGATCGCGCGGGCGGCGTGAGCTGAGGGGATGGTCATGAGGGCCGAAATATCAAGAAGGCCCTCAAGACGGCCGCCCAGAAGCATCCCGCTGAGACCCTTCACCGGGATGAGGGGACCATAGGGGATATCGCCGCTCATTTCGAATACCCGATGGCACACCAGGAGATCGCCAGGAGACCGGCCGGTTTGGTGGCCTCCCGATCGACCAGGCATTGAAAGACCACCGAACCGCAACGTAAAGCCGACCGCGACCACGCCTTGTGGTGGCGCAGAATCCGTAGACGCGAAGGCCAGGAGTGTGTCTGAATGTTCGAGGAGAGACGAGTATCGGAGCAAGCGGTCTTGAAGAAGGTGTCAGCGATCGTCATCGAAATGGCCGAGACGGTTCTCGCGCGACCAGGAAGCATGGTGTGCAGCGAAGCGGCGCATGCGGCATTGCTGCTCGCTCACGTCGCCTGGAACCGCGAGATCCAGGCGGACGGTCCGCCCACGCGCGAGCAGTACGAGGTGCTCCTGAAGGAATTCGCCGAATCGAACCGGGAGCTCGTGAAGGACTTGCGGAGCGACGACTTCGACGCTCTGATCGCTGAGCTGAGATTGTACAAGCGTCGGAGGTATCCCAAAGACACGCGCTTCATCAGCGTGTGCGGAACCACGCCGGAGGGGAACGTCCACGTCGAATGGACGGAATGAGATCTCCACACCCTGTGCGAAGAACTGCGCGCGCGCCGGGGCCGCCGCGGCCGTGGGAGCCGCCGCAGCGGGGTAGGGGGAAGATAAGGAATGTCGGCGGATCCTTATCTTCCCCCCCGGCGCGCGAGCCTGCGGACGGCCGTACGCGCCCCGACAGTCAAGGAATCCTTGTCTTCCCTTTTCGTACTACCCCGCGCCCGAGCCGCCGGGTCGCCGCGGCCGCCGGCGCGCCCGCCGGGCGCCCCATTTGTGGATCACCGGCGCCTGAGCGCCGGGGATGGTCGTGTCCGGCGTTTGTGAACGAGCACCTTCCGGCATTCCTCGATGGCGCCTTGGGCGGATGAGCTCCGGGGGGCTGTGGCGGCTTCGCCGACAAACGTATCGAGCCGACGGCCAGAAGGTAGAACGCGCGACCCCGGGGTTGGACTGTGCGGCTCATTCGCCAAACGGCGCCCAGCAGATGGCCGCCTTCGGCGTCCACGGCCGCTGCCGCCGACGTTGGGCGGACGGGCGATAGTCCAGGTGACCGGAGATCGAGGACGCCACGAAGCCTGAGAGCAACGCCGAGCGGGGGCCTGCTGTGTGTCCATCGTGCGGACCGCGGCGACCGCGGTCGCGTCTGGAATCCGTCGGCGGCCGTCCAGGAGAGGCGTCGAGAGGACCGCGAGAGGTAGAGTGAACCAGTGAGCGGTTGACCGCCGCTCATGCCTGACACGTTCGACAGACAAACCGGGGGCCGGCGATGAACCGACTGGGCAGAGTGCTCGTCCTTGGCGGCACGGGCCACTATGGCCGCCACATCGTGAACGGTCTCGTAGCCAGGGGCGCCTCTGTGCGCGTCCTCACCCGAAACGCCGCACGGGCGCGCGAAAGCCTCCCGGATGCCGTGGAGATGACGGAGGGTGATCTCGAAGCGCGCCAGGCTGTCGCCCGCGCGCTCGAGGGCGTCGATCGAGTCGTCGTCGCCGTTTCGGCGTTCACGCGGGGGCAGATCCGCAAGATGGCGGCCATCGAGCGAGACGCTGTGATTGCGGCGCTCGACGCGGCCAGGGCCGCGGGAGTCAGACGGGTCGTCTACGTGTCGGTCTTCGACATTCGCCCGGAAATCCCCGATCGGCTGCACCTGGACAGCGCCAGGATCAAGCAGGACGTCGAGACGTATCTCCGGTCGTCCGATCTCGACTGGACGGTCCTCGGCGCGCCGCCTTCGATGGAGATCTTCTTCGCGATGATCCGCGGTGACCGCATGGTCGTGCCCGGCGGGGGGCCGCGGGCGCTTCCGACGATCTCACCGGTGGACCTGGGCGAGATCGCGGCGCAGGCCGTCTTGCGCGATGACCTCGGCAAGCGGCGCATCCGTCTGGCCGGGCCGCGGCTGCTCTCGTTTCCCGAAGCGGCCCAGAGGCTGTCGGCGGTCTACGGCAGGACGATCCGCTACACGGCGATCCCGTTGATCCTCCCGAGGATCGCCTGGTGTGCGACGTGGCCCCTGGCCCGGTTCTCAAGCACTCTCGACTACGTGCACACGATCCTGGGCTTCGCCCAGCTCCTGAACGCCTTTCCGCAGGACCTGGCTCTCGCGTCGGTGGAGGACCATGAAGATCTCGTGCGCACCTTCAGCTACACCCCGACCACGCTGGAGATGGAGGCGCGACGGCGACAGAGCCTGAGTCAGGCGGGGAGCGCCGCCCTGTCGAACACGAGCTTCGACCTGACGCGCGGAAGGTCAGCGTGCTCTGGAAGCGCGCGGCGCGCAGGTCGTGCGCGCGACGTCGGCGGCGGCTGATGCGTGGGTTCCCGGCCGCGGAGATCGCCCATCTGCAGTGGCCGCGCCGGCAGCCTACGGCGTGAAGGCGCGGTACAGGGGCGCCTGGTCGTAGAGCACGCGCGTGGCGCGGCCCTCGACGACGGCGTCAAAGCTCAGGCGGTCGGGGCGCCACTCGTCGGCGCCGACGCGGAAGAGCGCCTCGCCGAGCGGCACGAGCTCGAGCTCGCCGGCCGGCGCGTCGAGCCACGGGGCGCTGAGCAGCAGCCTGCCTTTGCGCTCGATGACGCGCAGATCGGGAAGCATGGCGTTCCACGAGCGGTAGTGACCGACGAACGGCTGCCACTCGGGACGAGGGGCGAAGTCGCGGCGCCCCTCGTAGCGCGCACCGGCGTACCAGTCGGGGCCGTGAAACAGCTCGACGACGGCGCCGGCGGCGTCGCGGCCGGCGCGCAGGTAGAAGCGCTCCCAGTCGGGGTGCGGCGCGACGAAGACGTCTGGCTCGCGCCGCTCGAGGGCGACCTCGACGCCGGCGGCTCGCAGGAGCAGGCGGCCGGATGAGGCGGCGAGCGTGAGCTCGCCGTCGGGGCCGCCGCCGCCTGAACGGGCGCCCCCGAGGCCGCCGCCGGCCGCACTGGGGCCGCAGAGGGCGTATGTGCCCGCGTAGGCGTCGGCGTCGTCGATGACAGTCGGGTCGGCGGGCGGCGGGGGCGGGGGCACGGGCGCCCCCGCCTGCGCCGCCCGCCCCGCCGCGAGCGCGTAGCGCACGAGCTCGGTGCGGTCTTCGATCCCGTTCATCAGCACGACGACGGCCAGCCCAGCCTCAGGGTCGGTCATGAGATACGAGCTGTAGCCGACCATCGACCCCGAGTGGCCGATCAGCGTGCGCCCGTCGATCTCACGCGTGATCAGCCCGTAGCCGTACCAGGCGCCGGGCTCGTCGGGGTCCTCGATCGCACGCTGCGTGAGCCGCCCCCAGCTCTCGGCGGAGAACAGCCGTCCCCGCGGCGCGTCGCCGCGCGCCAGCAGCAGGCGCGCGTAGGCGCACATGTCGGCGGCCGTCGAGACGATGCTGCCGTCGGCGGTGGCGGTCTCGTACCAGGGGCTGACCATCCAGGGCTGCGCCGGGTGGCTGGGCCGATCGTCGAAGGCGCGCTGATGCGGCAGGGCGACCGTCGCCCGCGTCGCCAGGGTGATCGCCGGATCGCTGTCGTCCATGCCCAGCGGCCCCAGGACGCGTGCGGTCAGCAGCTCGGTGAACGGCTTGCCGGCGACCGCCTCGAGCACGAGGCCAAGCAGCTTGTAGCCGTCGTTGGAGTAGGCGAAGCGCGCGCCCGGCGCGTACACGCACTCCGTCTCGCGCAGCGCCCAGACCTGGTGCGCGCCATCGAGGCCGAAGTCGGCGCCCATGATGAGGCCCGCACTGTGGGTCAGCAGGTGATGCGTCGTGAGCGGCGCGAAGCGGGAGCGCACCTCGAACCAGGGCACGTAGTCGGTCACCGGGGCACGCAGGTCGAGGCGCCCGGCCTCGACCTCCCGCAGCGCGACGATGGCCGCGAACGACTTGCTGATCGAGCCGATCTGAAAGCGGTCGCCGAGCTGCACGGGCCGCCCGGCGGCGACGTCGGCGAGCCCTACCGCGACGGCGCCGAGAAGCCGGTCGCGGTCGGTCAGCGCCACGACCACGCCGGGCGCGTCGGAGCGCGGCAGGCGCTCAGCGATGAAACGCTCGATGCCCTCGAATGCCGCCTGCAGATCAGCCATCCCGCTCCTCCCGAATGAGGCCTCATAACGCGCGGGCGAGCCTGCGGAGCTGGTGCGATCGCCCCCGCGGGAAGCTGACCTCAGGCCCGCCCGCTACTCATACGGAGTCTATACGAAGGCCGGCGGCCGAGACCCCGTCTCGCCGCGGCGCGCCGCCCGGCGCGGTCGGCCGGCGCCGCGCGCCGCGGCGAGGGGGCATGTCGTCATGGGTGCGTTTCCCTCGCGTTCCCTCGCGGGCCTGCGACCCGCGCCCGGTGAGAATGGGAGAGCGGAAGAGCCATTCCCGCAGCAGACGAGACGAGACGGCGGCGTCAGCGTTGACGTTGGCGCTCAGCGGACGCGGCCTACCGGCGGGCGCATGGTCGAGAGCAGGCGACATGACCATCCCCGTCGCTCAGGCGCCGGTGAGCCGCGAATGGGGCGCCCGGCGGGCTTCGTGGCGCGAACGCCTGGTAGTCGACTTCGAGAGGCTCGAAGACGATGAACGAGCGGGGGCGGTCACGCATGAAGCGCTCGCCGCACTCGGCGGCGGGGCCGCCGCGCCGCGCGCGTCGAGCCGCACGGGAGTCTGCCGGCAGCCGAAGCCGCGGCGCCGGAACCACCCGCGATCATCGCGGCTTCTTGCGTCGCCTTGGCGAGGGAGCTGGCGGAGGGACTCGCCGCGCGAGACGAGTGAGAGCCGGCCGACGCTCGCTCAGCCCGCCGGCTCCCCGCCGTCAGCAACGCCGCCTTGCGCAACACGCCGTCCCTGGCTGGAGCCGCGGCGCCTCGGCGATCAGCTTCGCGAACACGTCCTCTACCGCGTACCACTGCTTCCACGTCGACACGTCGCTGTTGGTCAACACGATCGCGCCGTCGCCGGTCTTCTGGTCGAAGAACATGAAGGTGCAGACGCCGCTGTCGCCGCCCTGGTGGCCAAGCACCTTCGGACCGCCGACCTTCTCGCGATACCAGATCAGACCTTGCCCTGGGTAGAGAGCGCCGATCTGCGGGCGCAGGATCTCGGCGACCGTCGCCGGCTTCAGAAGCCGCACGCCGTGGTAGGTCCCGCCACTCGTGTACGAAGCAAGGAAGCGTCCGAGCTGAGAGACACTCGTACGTGCCTGACCGCAAGGGTAGTCGGGGTAGCTGTAGTGTCCGTAGGCACGGTACTTCCCGGAGCCGGAGACGTACCGGTACGGCATGGCAAGAGCGCCGCGGTCGAGACCCTCGAGCTTGTATGACGTGGTGTTCATGCCCAACGGCGCGAAGACGTGCGTGGCGCAGTACTGGTCGAAGGGCACGCCCGTGGCGGCCTCGACGACATAGGCCGCCAGGTCGGCGCCGACGTTCGAGTAGTCGTACTTCCTGCCCGGCGCGAAGCGCGAGTAGTCCCGCGCGTTCCACAAGATCCCGCCGGGCGTGAGATAGCCCTCGAGGAAGCTGTCCAGCGACATCGCCGAGTCGTGCCCGTACGTGTAGAGGTCGTCCCAGACCGGATCGTGATCGCGGACGCTCGAGGTGTGCGTGAGCAGCTGATAGAGCGTGATCGGGTCGTCGGGATGCCTGGGGTTGCGCACCGGAAACGGGAGGTAGGCGCCGACATCGGCGCTGAGCGAGAGGTTGCCGGCCTCGACCTGCTGCATCACCGCCGTGGCGATGAAGGTCTTGGAGATCGAGGCGAGCATGAAGCCGGTGTCGGGCGTGACCGGGCGGCGCCGGGCGATGTCGGCCCAGCCGAAGCCTTTGGCCCAGACGACTTCGCCGTCGTGGACGACACCCGCGGCCAGGCCCGGCACATGCGCGACCTTCATCTTGGCCTGGATGTAGGCGTCGAGGCCGGCCGACGACACGTCGTTGATCGTCGACGGGACGGCCGGAGGGAGCGTGACCACGGGTATCGCCGGCGCCGGCGGCGGCGCCTGCCTGGCGCGGTTCGTGCCTGTCAGTCCCCAGACAAGCCCGGCGACGAGCAGGATCAGCGGCGCCAGGACGAACACCGCGGACTTCCAGCGAAAGCCTCTCACACTCGTGCGCCTTCCCTGACCGCGACAGGGCGGGCTGCGACGGCCCACTCCCCCGGACACATCGTGCTCACGCGCCCAAGTGGCCAGACTCGCCCCCACGCCACGGCAGTGGGCGGCTCAGACCGGCGGCGAGCGCCGATGAAAGCGACGAGTATCTCAGACCGGGAGATCATCTCGGGGGAAGCGCCCGGCGCCCTCGGGACAGGACGGCGTGGCCGACCCGCTCACGCAGCTCGACCGTCGTCCCGAAAGGCCGCGACATGGCATCGAGACGCTCGAGGATCGCCCGCGCGGTGCTCTCGTCGGCGAACCGCGGCACGCCGCTCTCGGTGAGCGGCGTGCCGTAGCGCAGGTCGATGGGATGCAGACGCACGACGGGGTCACCGCCCGCGCACGTGAGCTCCACGAGCACCGACTCGAAGTAGCGGGAGTCCGCGAACTCGCTCCCGTTGAACGCCCGGTTGACGTCGGCGTCGGTCACCATCGCCGGGTCGCCGAGCGCGTCGCCGAACCGTGCCCGGGCGGCCGCGTGGAGCGCCCCGGGCACGCACTCCTGGATGTCCGACCAGATGAAGTTGCCGAGGCCGTAGCAGATCGGGCGGCCGTGGTAGATCTCTACGGGTCCGAGCACGTGCGAGCCGTGCCCGAACACGGCGCCGGCGCCGGCGTCGATGGCGGCGTGCGCCAGGTCGACGAGAAAGGCCGGCGGCCGGCCCGCGGCGCCCTCTTCCTCGTGCACGTGCAGGGACACCACGAGCAGGTCGGAGTGCTGGGCGCCGAGGCGCACGCTGCGCAGCACCTCGGCCACGTCGCCGGGGTCGGGCGCCCAGCGCACGGCGGTCGCCGCGCCCGGCGCGCCCTCGACGAACGTCGTGTCGAAGACGGTGAGCTCGCCGTCGCCCGGGTCGGGCGAGCCGGGGTAGACCCTGCGGTAGAGATCGCGCAAGCCGTCGACGACGGGCTTCGGCGTCGTCGCCGTCAGGGCGATGCGCAGCGCACTCACTCCGGGCCGCGGCGGCGCCTCGCCAAACTGGTCGAGCGCGGCGTCGTTGTCCCACCTCTGCGCCGCGTAGGCGGACACGAGCCCGACGCGGCCGTGCTCCGTCTCGACGTAGCGGGGCGCGCGGGCGTGGGCCAGCGTCTCTCCGGCGCCCGCGTGGACGATCCCCGCGTCGTCGAGATGCCTGCCCGTCTCCCGCATGCCCTCGATGCCCCAGTCGCCGCAGTGGTTGTTGGCGCGCGACACGAGCCGGAGGCCCAGATCGGCAAGGTCGCTGGCGACCGCCGGGAGCGCGGCCATGCACCAGTCGTCGATGGTGCGCGGGTGACCGCCGAAGGTCCGCATGTCGAGGATCGATGTCTCCATGTTGCCGACGGCCAGCGACGCCTCGCCCAGCAGTCGCGCGACCTCACCGAAGGCGGCATCGTGGGCCAGCCTCGGCGAGAGCGGGCGCGACGAGATCAGGTCGCCGGCCGCGAGCAGCGTGAAGCCGTCGCCGATCGCGGGGCCGGGCGCCGTGCGGTCGTCCCTGGTCGCCCGGCTCATTCGTCCTCCACCGCACGCGGTCGGCGACGCACCAGCAGGGCGCCAATGACGGCGGCCGCCGTGATCGCGACGCCGGCGACGATCCAGACGGTCGCCGACGAGCCGGCGGCGGCGGCGCCTTCGGTCGCCGCCACCGGCTGAACGTCCTGGTAGGTCGTGCGGATCATGTTCCAGAAGGGCGCCCCGGTCGGCCCCGGCGCCCTCACGTAGCCCGTCCACCCGTCGGTCCGGTACGCCACGAGGTTGACGTTGTACCAGAGCACGATGTCGGGGCAGTCGCGGTGGATGATCTCCTCCATCTGGAAGACGATCGCCTGCCGCCTGCTCAAGTCGCTGGGGTCGGTGGGGTCAAGAGCCTGGGCCTGCCGGTCGAAGAGCGCGTCGTATTCGGGATTCGAGTACTGGTTCATGCTGTTGTTCATCACCTGCGTCGTGGTGTAGGTGGAGAGCATGAACCCCGGGTCGATGTCGCCGCCCCAGCTCCAGATGAACAGGTCGTAGTTGGC